>JAHLFA010000022.1 GCA_018883985.1 Candidatus Ruminococcus intestinipullorum
GCATACATTAAATCAATTTCTGTTAATGCAGCCTCTCCTAAAATAACCATCAATTCCTTTGCATCTTTACCTCGTGCATATGCTGCAAATAATTGGTTCATTGTATTGGAATGATCTGCACGTGTCTTCCCTTCACCAATTCCCTTATCCTTTAGACGTGACAAGGAAGGTAGAACATCAATTGGAGGTGTAACACCTCTGCGATATAAATCACGCCCTAAAATAATTTGTCCCTCTGTAATGTAACCTGTTAAGTCTGGGATTGGATGTGTTTTATCATCTTCTGGCATAGTAAGAATTGGTATCATAGTGATACTTCCTTTCTTACCCTTTTGACGACCTGCTCTTTCATATAATGTTGCCAAATCTGTATACATATATCCTGGATATCCACGGCGGCCTGGTACCTCTTTTCGTGCTGCTGATACTTCACGTAGTGCATCTGCATAGTTTGTAATATCGGTAAGAATAACCAATACATGCATATCCTTTTCAAATGCCAAGTATTCTGCTGCTGTTAAAGCCATACGTGGCGTTGCAATTCTTTCAATTGCTGGGTCATTTGCTAAATTCACAAATAATACTGTTCGGTCAATTGCCCCTGTTTCCTTAAAACTTTCGATAAAGAAGTTTGATTCTTCGAAAGTAATTCCCATTGCTGCAAATACAACAGCAAAGTTTTCTTCTGTACCAAGTACCTTTGCCTGTCTGGCAATTTGTGCTGCTAACTGAGCATGTGGCATACCTGATGCAGAAAAAATTGGCAGCTTTTGCCCACGTACCAACGTATTTAATCCATCAATTGCAGAAACACCTGTTTGAATAAACTCCTCTGGATAAGTTCTTGCTGCTGGGTTCATAGGAAGACCATTAATATCCATACGAGCTTCTGGCAGGATTTGGGGACCATCATCTATTGGACGCCCTAGTCCATCAAATACTCGTCCTAACATGTCTTCAGAAACACCTAATTCCATGCTGCGACCTAGGAAACGAACTTTACTATTGGATAAGTTGATTCCAGCTGAACTATCAAAAAGCTGTACTAAGGCGTCACTTCCATTAATTTCTAGTACTTTACAACGTCTTACCTCTCCACTGGCAAGTTCAATTTCGCCTAACTCATCATAGGACACATTTTCAACACCACGAACCAACATCAATGGTCCTGCAACCTCTTGTATTGTTCTATACTCTTTTGGCATTTAGATGTCCTCCTTTCTGAGTGCCACAGCAAGTTCTTTTTCAAGCTGTGCTGTTACTTTTTCATATTCTGTATCTAAATTTTCTTCTGGTACATATTTGAAACGACCAATCTGCTCTCTTACTGGCATACGAATTAACTCTTCAAGTGAAGCCATTTCAGACAAAGCCTTTACTGATTTTTCGTAATATGCCATTACTAAATTCATCATCATATATTGCTTTTTCAGTGAAGTATACGTATCTACTTCATGGAAAGAGTTCTGATGTAAAAAGTCTTCTCTAATGGAGCGTGCTGCTTCCATTTTCAATCGATCTCCAGCAGATAATGCGTCCATACCTACCATCTTTACGATTTCTTCTAATTCTGCCTCTTCTTGAAGTAATGTCATCATCTTTTGACGATTTTCCATCCAATCATCTGCAACTTTAGAATTGAACCATTTTTCCATATCATCTAAATATAAAGAATAACTATTCAACCAGTTAATCGCAGGGAAATGACGCTTATATGCAAGTGCAGAGTCTAATCCCCAGAACACTTTTACAATACGCAATGTAGCCTGAGATACTGGTTCTGAAATATCCCCACCTGGAGGAGATACTGCTCCAATAACAGACAATGCTCCCTCTCTGCCTTCTTTTCCCAAAGATATTACATGACCTGCTCTTTCATAAAACTGAGCCAGACGACTTCCCAAATATGCTGGATATCCTTCTTCTCCTGGCATTTCTTCTAAACGTCCAGACATTTCACGAAGTGCTTCTGCCCAACGAGAAGTAGAATCTGCCATCAACGCAACAGAATAGCCCATATCACGGAAATATTCAGCAATTGTAATTCCTGTGTAAATAGAAGCTTCTCGTGCTGCTACTGGCATATCAGATGTATTCGCAATCAATACTGTTCTTTGCATCAAAGACTGCCCTGTTTTTGGATCTTTCAACTCTGGGAACTCATTTAAAACATCTGTCATCTCATTCCCTCGTTCTCCACATCCAATATAAACTACAATATCTGCCTCTGCCCATTTTGCTAGCTGGTGCTGAATAACAGTTTTTCCACTTCCAAAAGGTCCTGGCACTGCTGCAACTCCACCTTTTGCAATTGGAAAGAATGTATCTACTACACGCTGCCCTGTTACTAACGGCATTCTTGGTGGAAGTTTTTTCTTATATGGACGCCCTTTACGAACTGGCCATTTCTGCATCAAGGTTAATTCCTTGTCCCCTTTTTCTGTTTCAACAATAGCAACAACCTCTTCTACTGTAAATTCTCCAGCTTTGATTTCTTTGATTGTTCCTTGAATTCCATATGGAACCATAATTTTTTGCTCTACTATTGGTGTTTCCTGAACAGTTCCAATGACATCTCCAGATTCCACCACATCTCCAACCTTTGCAGTTGGAACAAACTGCCATTTTAAATTTCTCTTCAAAGAAGGTACCTCAACCCCTCTTTTTAAGCTGTTGCCTGAAATTTTCATAATATCATCTAATGGTCTTTGTATCCCATCATAAATGCTACTAATAAGTCCAGGACCCAATTCCACTGACATTGGAACGTCCATAGATTCTACTGGTTCTCCTGGCCCTAAACCTGAAGTTTCTTCATATACCTGAATAGAAGCTTCATCCCCGTGCATTTCGATAATTTCGCCAATCAATCTCTGATTACTTACACGAACTACGTCAAACATATTTGCATCACGCATACCTTCTGCTATTACAAGAGGACCCGCTACTTTTTTTATTACGCCTGTACTCATTTTGACGAATCTACCTCCTATTTTTATTTCTGTGAAAACAGAATATCTGAACCTACTGCCTGTTCCACTGTTTTCTTAACACCTTCTACACCCGCTCCAGTATTTCCAAATACACCTGGTATTTGAATGATTGCAGGCATAACGTTTTCTTTATAAACTTCTATTTCTTTTTCTAATTCTGATGCCAATGCCTCTGTAATATAAATAATTCCATATTGCTGTGAGGCTAGCCTATGAAGCTGTTCTTTTCCTTCTTTTGGACTTTTCACAGGACAAATATCAAGACCCAGTGTCGTGAATCCATAAATGCTGTCATAGTCCCCGATTACTGCAATCTTATACATACATATCCCTTATCCTTTCTCGAATCACTTCATCTGGAAAATCATTTTGTTTTCCACTTAAAATAATACGAACTGTCTTAATTTCATTTTCTCTAGCCAACACATACGCAAACAATGGGCCAACAGAAAATGCATTATATTTTTGTGGTTTTATCGTTTCCATCATTCGATTATCACACCAACGTTCAAATGCTGATGGTGAATCCTCTAATGCCTGTGCTCCTTTGGCATATTCTGTCCCTAATAAATATTCCTTCACGGCATCCATACCACTTGCAGCTGCTTTCGCTAGCTGCTCAACATTTACCGTATCGCATTTTGCCATAGCACGTTTCATAAATTCAATACTTTTTCCAGTTTTCTGACAGCGAACTGCTATTTTAATATTAGCAATCGCTGTAATGGATTCTGCATAATGCTCAATCATCTCTTCCCCAGAATCCTTACCTGCTTGTAAAATAGCTTCTAACGCTGCCTTATCAACAATTACATCACACAACTGTCCATCTCCTGTATGAAGCAAGGTATCGTAAGCCTCTGCTGCTGCCTGTGCCATATGAGATGGCAAGCGTTGAAACTCTTTATTTTGTACAATCTGAAGCATTGTGTCACCTGAAATGGAACAGTCATTATAGAACACAGCACGGTTATCAACTCCCGTACAAACTATTTTAATTGCTGCTTTCAGATTATGAAAAACTTTATTATAAGAGAGGACATCAAATACGGATAAATCAGGAGCCAAATCTGAAACAACCTCCCAAATCTTCTCTTCCTCTCGCTTTAACATATCTACTGCATCTAAAGTGCCAGTACCATCTCCCCATCCTTTTTCCACTAGAATTTGGACGCACTGACGTTCATTTTTGCATGCCATTAACTGCTCAATTACACTCTGACTTAATAAAGATACTTCCAATGCCCTTATTCGTGCAACTGCATACGTATATTCTAAATCATGCAAGACTAAACCCTCCTTCTCGCTTCCTCTGCTGGAAATCAACAGAAGAATGGCCACACTTATATAAATAGTACTTTATATGCCTGATCAGATAATTCATCTCTCTTCATGTGAAATAATGCCTTTATTGTACAGTTTTCTTCAATCCCTCCATAAGAAAGAAGACACCCTCCATCAATATCTTTTGTTTCTTTTGATAGAGTGAGCATACCACCCTTTTCCTGTGCAATTTTTTGAATCGTTTCTTCAAATCCTTGTGGCATTCTTTCCATGTCCCTTGATGAAAAATAAACAACACCGTCTTGAGCAAGTACATATTTCCTTAAAATATTTTGAATCATTTGAAAATACGTTTCTGTATCGAGATTTTGAACCTGCTCATATGCTTTGTCCAATACGTCTTTGATTACTTCCTGTTTCGCCTGAAGAATCTCTTGTTTTCTCTGCATTTCACAAGTGGATTCTATTCTCTGCGTATAGTTTTTTGCAGCTTCTTGAGATTGATATACAGCTTCTTCAAACGCTATCTTTGCTTCATCCGTTGCTTTTTTAATAATCTCTTCTGCTTTTGCTTTAGCATCTGCAATTTGTTTTTGTGCAGAGTCGTTGGCTTCATCCAGAATTTGACGTTTCATACTGTCTAATCCACTCATCCTACGCTCTCCTCTTTGATTTCTAAATTTGAATTCCGTTTACAGCTAAGAAAGAAATCAATAATGCAAGAATCGCATAAGTTTCTACCATCGCTGGAAATAACATAGCTTTACCAAATTGATCTGGTTTTTTTGCTACAATTCCAATAGCCGCAGCTGCTGTTTTTCCTTGTGACTTTCCTGAAATCAATCCAACGATTCCAATTGGTAAACAAGCTGCTAAAATCATCAATCCTGTTGATACATCTACTGCTGCCAAATTTCCACCTAAAATTCCAATTTTAGAAAGTGTAATAAATCCAACTAACAACCCATACAATCCCTGTGTTCCTGGAAGCAACTGCATAATCAAAACCTGTGCAAATTTATTTGGATCCTCTGTAACAACTCCTGAAGCAGCCTGTCCTGCAATTCCAACTCCTATGGCAGAGCCTGCTCCTGCTAATAATACTGCAATTGATGCACCAAGAAGTGCATATACAATTCCTAAATTTTCCATAATACTCATCTCTAAGTTTCCTCCTTAATATCTACGTATTTTGTTTCTGGGGCAAATGGACGAAATGCTCTTCCGCCTCCTTCATAAAATTTTCCAAAAAATTCTACAAATTGAAGACGATTTGTATGCACATATGCTCCCAATAAATTAATTGCTAGATTCAATGTATGACCTATAATGAAAATAATAATAAATCCAATCACACCCAAAACATTGTTTGGCATCATACTTCCCATCTGATTAATAACCGATGCAATTACACCTGTTGCCAACCCCAACGCCAGAAGACGGGAGTATGACAACACATCACTTAACCAGCCTGTAATGTTGTATAAATCATATGCTCCTAATGCAAGTCGAAGGCCTGGATTCTTACTAGAACGCCCTGACATAAGCAGGATACCTAACGCTCCAATAATTGCCAATGCCTTTGCAATTATATGAAGTGCTTTTGGAAATACAATCTGCGTTTGTGCAATGGATGCAAAAATATCACTTGGAATTAACATAAGAATCAATCCTGTTAACAATGCAAACCACAAAACTACATCACAGAAAAACTCTAAAACTAAACCATCTTTTAGACATTTATATCCCTTAATTCCTAATCCCACATACAAATGAATCATACCAAAGAGCATAGAAAACACCAAAAGCTTCATTGGATCACTCAGTGGTAAAAACCAAAGGGCAGGAACTGCGATTGTTTTTCCAAAATATTTGCCAGAAACAACATCTACTATATTTCCAAAATATCCACCGAATAAAATGCCCCAAACAACCGTTGAAAGCCCACAATAAAAGAACAATTTTATAGACTGTTTCATACTGTGACTCATTCGTGGGTACTTCTTTAATAGGATAAAACATGCTACTGCTATAATCGCACCGTATGCAGCATCTGAAAGCATCATTCCAAAGAAGAATACATAAAAGAACGACATAATGGTCGTTGGATCAAATTCTCCTTTCTTTGGTAAGCCATATGCTTCAACAATACCTTCCATGCTAGAAGAAAATGAATTATTCTCTAAGAGAACTGGTGCTTCTTCCTCTTCTTTTAAATCCTCAACGTCAATTGCACATTGAAATCTATTTATTAAATACTCCCTAATCTTTTCTACTTCCTTAGCTGGAACATAACCACTAATTAAAAATGTGTGTTCCGTCTGTGGAATCTGTCCTAATACCTCATATCTTTCTGCACGAATTCTATAGTAGTCAGCTAAAATACGAAGTTCACTTCTACGTGATTCATATCCTCGTACTTCTTTTTCTATCTCAATAATCCTTGCCCTTTGTTTGGAAACTTCATCTTCCAAATCTGTCTTGATTGAAGCAGGCTCTTTATCCCAAATCTGAGTCGGCCTTGCAAATCCTCTGCTTCTAAGTGCCTCCTCTACTTTTTCGGAATCTTCTTTCATACAAATGATAGCCAAATAGACCATATCTGTATCAGAAGAAATAATAGATATATCAACACCCTCAATTTCTGGAATATCTTCTGCAAGATTTTGATAAATTTGTTCCAGTGTAGTATTTTGCATAGTTCCAAGTAACATCTCTGTATACTTTGTTCCTTGCATATTCATTGGAATATTCAGACCTAACCATGGTGTAAGGCTTTCGATATTATTTTCTGTCTTTATAATACTAGCCTTTTGCTCTGCTCTTTCTTTTTCCAATGCTAAGAGCCTTTTTGAAATCTGAAGTAACTCCTCTTTCTTCTCTACAGTTTCTTGATATACCTTCTTTCCAATCAAGACCTTCCCTTCTAGGGATGCAAACATAGATTTTTTTTCAGGTGCATACTTTTCCACAACACGCAATGCTTGATCAAGTAATGATGCTGCCTTCTCAAAATCTAATCGTTCACTCGACGTATCCATTTTATGAAACTCTTTATCATCGTCTAAAATTGATGTAACTTCTAGAACTTTCATATTTTGAAGAATTTCTAAAATTGATTTTCTATCCTGTTTCAGGGCGCAGATACTTATTTTTTGCATCTGCTGTACAGCCATACTAGACTCCCTCCTTTTTTATTTACTTTAGACCAATTGAGAAATAACGGCACAAATTGCTTCATCCTGCTTTCTTAAAGCTAGTTCTTTCAAGGCTTGTATTTCCTTTTGCATCATACTTTGTGCATGTTGCTTTGTCAGATAGCCCTCTTCCTGTGCCTTTTCTCTCTCTTGCCAAGTAAACTCTTTTATTCTTTCATCCTCTTCTTTTAGAATACTCTCAGCTTTTATTTTTGCCTCTTCTAAAATCTTACAACATTGTGCCTTTGCTTCTTGCATAATTTCATCAGCTTTCGCCTCTGTTTCTAGTATTTCTTGAATTGTATTTTCCACCATCGACTCTTCACCACCCTTCCAGTTACTTATCTATCCCTCTATAAACTGGACAATATTCATTTCATACATATTCACTTTTTAATACAATATATATTGTACAATATTGTAAACAATTTCATTTTCATTATACAATATGGCAATACTCTCTTCAAAATACAAAATATCAATTCTGTTAAATTCGTATATATTGTATATTTCCCTATTTTCAACACAATATATGCTATATTTTCACTGAACATTTTGTCATAATTAATATTAAGTTTTCGTTAAATTTTTGTAAAAAAAGAACGAATCTTGTATTTTTTACTTTAGATTCGTTCTTCTTTCCTCTATTATTTTTGTATAATTTTACTTTCTTTTTTTTAAGTATTCCCTAAAATAAACGAACTATTCCCAATTCATTTCATGCAAATGTCCCTCTAAATTTAGATTTGCAAATCCTTGCTGACGTAAAGCCTCGTACAAGACAATTGCAACTGAATTTCCCAAATTTAAAGAACGGATATCGCCTGCCATAGGAATACGAATACAATCTTCCTTATGTTTCACCAAAATCTCTTCTGGAATTCCTGCACTTTCCTTCCCAAACATAATATAACAATCTTGTTCATATTGAACTTCTGTATAGGCTTTTGGTGCTTTTGTTGTCGCCATATAGATTTTAGCATCAGGATTTTTTTCTAAAAAATCTTCATAATTAATATATGTTCTCACATCTAAATCAGACCAGTAGTCCATTCCAGCACGCTTGAGTGCTTTTTCATCTAATCGAAAACCGAGGGGTTCAATCAGATGTAATCTTGTATTTGTAGCAACACAAGTTCTTCCTATATTTCCTGTATTTGCTGGAATTTCTGGCTCATATAATACAATATTTAACATGTGCTTATTTTTCACTCCTTAATTTTTGGATAAAATGCTCCAATCGACCAAGAGCAACTTTTAAATCTTCCAAGGAATATGCATACGAAATACGTAAAAAGCCTTCCCCACATTCTCCAAAAGCTGTTCCTGGAACAACAGCTACTTTTTCTTCCATTAAGAAACGGGTTGCAAATTCTTCTGATGTCATCCCAAACTCACTGATATTAGGGAATACATAAAAGGCTCCAAATGGCTCAAAACATTCCAAGCCCATTCTTTTAAATTCACTCATCAAAAATCTTCTGCGTTGATTGTAGGATTTTCGCATTTCTTCTACTTCTTGTTGACAATGACGTAATCCCTCCACTGCTGCATACTGGCTATTTGTTGGAGCACACATAATCGCAAATTGATGTAATTTAATCATTTGCTCGATAATAATCTTTGGCCCACAGCAATACCCCAAACGCCATCCTGTCATTGCAAAGCCTTTAGAAAAACCATTGATTACTATCGTTCTATCTCGCATTTCGGGAAATGAGGCAATGGATACATGCTCGCCCTGATAACTTAATTCTGAGTAAATCTCATCTGATAATACATACAAATCATGTTTTTTTACAAACTCTGCAATAGGTTCTAAATCTTCCTTTGTCATAATAGAACCAGTAGGATTGTTAGGAAATGGCATTACTAATACCTTTGTTTTTGGTGTAATCTTACTTTCCAAATCGGCTACCGTCAGCTTAAATTCATTTTCGTATTGAAGAGGTACAGAAACGGGTACTCCTCCTGCCATAATAGTACATGGAATATACGACACATAGCTGGGTTGGGGAATTAATACCTCATCCCCAGAGTCTAGCATACAACGAAGTCCAACATCAATAGCCTCGCTTCCTCCTACTGTTACCATGGTTTCTTTCGTAGGGTCATAGCTTACATGAATTGTTCTCTCTAAGTATTTACAAATTTCTTCTCTTAGCTCTTTTAACCCTGCATTAGATGTATAAAAAGTACGGCCTTTTTCCAGAGCAAAAATTCCCTCTTCTCGAATTCTCCAAGGAGTATCAAAATCAGGCTCCCCAACTCCTAAAGAAATTGCATCTTTCATTTCATTTACTATATCAAAAAATTTTCGGATGCCTGATGGTTGTATTTCAGTTATTTTTTTTGATAATGGGTTTCTCATTATGGTGTCACCAGCATCCTTTCTGATTCTGCCTTAGAGGAAAGAATCGTTCCATGGTCTTTGTATTTCTTTAAGATAAAATGAGTAGCTGTACTAATAACAGAATCTAGTGTTGATAGCTTTTCTGATACAAACTGAGAAACTTCTTTTAATGTTTTTCCCTCAAGGGAAACCAATAAATCATATCCTCCAGAAATCAAATACACTGCATGTACCTCTGGGTAATTACCGATACGTTCTGCAATTTTATCAAATCCTTGGGTTCTCTGTGGTGTCATACGCACCTCAATCAACGCTGTTACAAGCTCAACACCTGCTTTATCCCAATCAATGAGTGTATGATATCCACAAATAATTTTTTCCTTTTCCATATCTGCTATCTCATTGGCAATTGTTACTTCATCACTTCCAAGAAGTACTGCAAGTTCACCAAGATCGACCCTGCTATTCTTCTCTATGTAATGTAATATTTCTTTTCTAATCTCTGTTACCTGACTCATAATTTCCCTCCTTCATGGATTGCTCTTTTTTTCTTTCCCACCAAATCATCAATTCATCTGGCTGTGGTTTATCTAAATAACGTATCTCTTCCCCACTTGTAATTACTTTTGCATTCTCTGCTGTAGTAACACCAATTAAACTCGCCTTTATTCCCATCTCATTTAAGATTTGCACTAACTGTGTTCCATTCTCTGTTACCATAAGAACACTTCCTGTGGATGTCATTTGATATGGATTTAAATGATAGTATTCACAAACTTCTACTGTTTCTTGACAAATCGTGAGTTTTTGCATATCAATTTTTAGTCCCAACTGGGAAGCTTGTGTAAGTTCCCATAATGCTGCAAACACACCCCCTGCTCCGATTTGTTGCATTCCTGTTACGTAGGGCTGTGCCATACAAACTGCCTCATGGATAAAAATCTGCTCTTTTAAATTTTTCATTTGTTTTATAAATGTTGGGATAAATCTATGAGCTAACTCATTTTCTTCCTCGTCTAAAATACGCAGCATTCCTTCTAAACCAATACATCCACAAAGAACTATATCCTGATTAGGCTTTATATTTTTACAAGAAATTACTTGTTTTTTTCCAACAGTTCCTATTGCTGACACAGTAACCAGCGATTGACTTACAGCTGGACTTACTTCTGCTTTTGCACAAGTAATCTCTACATTCATCTTCGCACAGATATCTTCCATTTGACGAACCATTTCTTTTAATCGAGATTCATATGCATGAGATGGCAATATCACCTGAATAGAAACACCTATTGCTGATGCCCCTCTTGTTTCTAAGTCCAGCACTGCTTTTAATACAGCATAAACTCCCACGGACTTTGAATTTCCAAAGACTGTAGCTGATGTAGTAACTACGTCTTCCTTTGGATTTGTACATAACACGGTACACATTTCCTCTTCAGAAGGAGTCGAGAGAATCTCCTCTCTCTTCGTATGCAGTTGTTTTAATACAGACCTTTTTAAAACTGTCTGTGACACATTCCCAACCTTCATAATAATTTCCTATTCTTCTTCATTATTCTTAGTTCACATTACTATCCAAGATAAGGAATAATTGAAGTTGCTACCATCGCAGCAATCACAACCAATATTCCTATAGAAACTACTTTTCTAACCTTTTTATCATAAAAATTCATGAACTACTCACCTCTTTACTATATACCTTGCATATTTTAGGTTACATTTTAAACTCTTTGCAATATTTTTGCAAGAAGCATTGTTCACATTTTGGAGCCCTAGCCGTACAAATAGAACGTCCAAAAGTAATAATTTGAATGTTATATAAAATCCAATGATCCACAGGTAATTCCTTCATTAAATCCTGCTCAATTTTCTCAGGGTCATCATTTTTTGTAAATCCCAATCTCTTAGAAATTCTCTTTACATGCGTATCCACAACCACACTTGGATCATGATAAATATTTCCACGAATTACATTTGCCGTTTTTCTTCCAACACCAGCCAAAGACGTCAAATCCTCGATACTTCGAGGCACTTCTCCTTGAAACTTTAGAAGTAAATCCCTTGTACATGCAATTATATTCTTCGCTTTGTTATGATAAAACCCCGTTGGTTTAATGTCCTGCTCTAACTCTTTCAAATTGGCAGATGCAAACTTTTCCAATGTGTCATATTTTTTAAATAAAGTTTCCGTTACAATATTTACTCTGGCATCCGTACACTGTGCACTTAACATCGTCGCAATCAATAATTGCCATGGAGTTTCGTAATTTAAGTAACAGACATACTCTCTGCCATACTGCTCATCCAAAATCTCTAAAATTTCCTTTGTTCTCTTCTTCATATATCCTCCTTTCAATTGGGGACGTAGTAAAATTCAATTTTACTACGTCCCCAATTGAACATTTTTTACCTCATAAACCTTTGCCTGATTCAACAACACATCTCTATTTCTATAATCAAATAACATAAGTGTCCCGTCTATTCTTTCTAGATGTGTCATCTTCCGAAGCTGACGTTTATCGTACTGTTCATATCCAACTAAATAACGATGTGTTTCTGCCTCCTCATCATAAAATTTTGACGCTTCTTCTTTTGTTATTTGTATTTCTCCAGCAAAATCTGGTCTTTTTTTCACATTTTCTCGTAAATATAAATCGAATATCAACATTTGACGGTATTTTTCCACATTTTCTTTATCATGCTTGCATATAAAATCAAATAAAATCTCATATCTTTTGATTCTGGAATGATTTAATACATACAGCTGATTTTCTTCATAGTACTGACTTAATGTTTCGTATAACTTGAATGCATCACCAAAGTATTCTTCTAGTAATGGCAGTGTGTTTACAAACTGTCCACTATTATAATACACTTCTACCATTTCTTCTACCCCTTTTAGGCGTATCAGCTCTTCATAAGAAATCCACCTTGTTGATAATACCTCGAATGGGGCTCTATTTTGATATTGAAGTTCATAATCTTGTGCATGCTCATACATATGGGAACCCTTTAATACTTTTAAAAATCCCAACTGGAGTTGCTCTGGATGTAGGGCATAAACATCACGAAATGATTTTGCAAAGCTTTCATAATTTTCATATGGCAATCCTGCAATTAAATCCAAATGTTGATGTACATTTTTATTTTTCTGAATAGCTTTTACAACACGTCCTACTTCTTTAAAATTCATTGTTCTATGAATTTCGTTTATTGTAATGGGATTTGTGGATTGTATTCCAATCTCTAACTGTATCAATCCTGGACGCATAGACTGTATCAAACGTATTTCTTCTTCATTCAACAAATCTGCTGCCACTTCAAAATGAAAATTTGTTTTTCCTATATCATGTTCCTTTAAATAAGACCAAATCTCCATTGCATGTGTATGATGACAATTAAATGTACGATCAACAAATTTTACTTGTGGAACTTCATGGTCTATAAAGAACTGCAATTCTTTTTTTACCAATTCCAAATCTCGAAAACGTAAGCACTTATCTATAGATGATAAACAATAACTACACGAAAATGGACATCCCCTGCTTGTTTCATAATAAATAATTCTATTGGTAAAATGCTCGATTTCTTCATATACAAATGGAACTTTGCTAAGATCCATTACTGCACGCATTGGATTTTTAACAACTCTTACAGCTTCTCCTTGTTCGTGGTAGGTAATACCATCTATCATTTCCAAACTCTTTCTATTACCATGAAAATATTCCATTAGCTCTAAAAAAGTTTCTTCACCTTCTCCACACATAATACCCTTCACTTGTGGAAACTTATTTAGTGTATTCACTGCATTATAGGAAACTTCTGGCCCTCCCAACCAAATCTGAATCTCAGGTAATATTTTAGGAAGCTCGTATAGAAGCTGTTCTACATAAGAAATATTCCATAAATAGCATGAAAAGCAGAGAATATCTGGTTTTTTCTTGAAAATATCAGCCAAAATCATATCCATTGTCTGATTAATTGTATACTCTGCTATCTCGATTTCTTCTCTATATTTACGGGCATATGCTTTCAAACTATACACTGCTAAATTTGAATGTATATACTTTGCATTAATTGCTGTTAATAAAACTTTCATAAAACCTCCTATATCCGTTGACAATTTCAAAAAAAACATGTAAAATTAAGACTCGTGCAGCCGGGGTGTTAGCGGTACCTTGTACCTGCAATCCGCTATAGCAGGGGTGATATCATGTTGAGGGTGTAACATTGCAAAGCTGCCCTCGGAAAGTGGCGTTGAGATTTGGGTCCTACGCGACGGGAATCTGTGAACCGTGTCAGGTCGGGAACGAAGCAGCACTAAGCAGAACCTCTCGGGTGCCGTAGGGGTGCCTGGGTTGAGTTTACTACCGAGGTAACGTTTGGGGTGATACATTCGAGGCATGATGCACGTAAAGGAAAAATAACAAGAGAGAGTGGATTTCGACCTATTCTGTTAGAATCCCATCTCTCTTTTTTTGTTTCTTCTTTTCCCTAAGTTCTTTAAAGAATTTCTTCATCATCATACTACACTCTTCTTCCAAAATCCCTGTTGTTACGTCAACCTGATGATTAAATTCTTTCATGTTCAACAAATTTATAATCGAGCCTGCACAACCAGCTTTTGGATTCATACATCCTACAACAACTCTTGGAATTCTTGCCTGTACAATTGCACCTGAACACATTTGACACGGTTCTAGTGTTACATACATTGTGCATTCCTCTAATCTCCAATCTCCAATCTTCCTACTGGCCTTTCGAATTGCTTGAATCTCCGCATGTGCTAAAGGATTCTTATCTACCGTTCTGCGATTATATCCTCTTCCTATAATCTTCCCCTCATACACAATTACACACCCTATTGGCACTTCTTCCAGTAAATATGCTTTTTTTGCCTGTTTGAGAGCCTCTCTCATATATTTTTCATCTTGATTCATCCCAATTAACTCCATTTTTTCTTCTCTTCGTTCTAATCTAACATAATATAGTTCTTTTTCAAAGCATATTCGAATAAATTAAATTAAAACAGACAAGAATAGAGGTAACCTATGACTTCTGGTATTTATTATTTATACGAATATCATACAAACAAAAAAATTAGAAATGTTGGCTTCTTAAAAATTGTACAGCAACAAAGTTCCTATATTTTACAAATATCTGCTCGACAAATTCCAATTACTCAACAGGAACAAGCCTCCTTATACATTCTCTTATTTGAGAATGAAAAACTTATGAAAAAACCACTGGCATCCATTCCTTGTCAAAATCATCTTATCTCTGCGAGGCTTCCACTATCCAATGGGGATCTTCCTGATAACCATCAACTAGATGAAGTGGATGGATTTCTCCTACAACTTCCAGAAGGACAGCTATACGTAGCTTCTCTTCCTGAAGTCCCATTTTCTACAGATATTCTATATGAACAAGAAGATCCTAAAGAGGATATTAAGGAACAGCTTCCTGAAGAAGAAATCTCTAAAGAAGAAATCTCTAAAGACATTCCTGAAATATCTGAGGAAATTATTCACACAGAGGATGAAGAATTGGAAAGTTTTCCACAACAAGAGGAAGAGTTTTCCACTCCTGAAGTTTCCACCCACGAACTACAAGAAGAGTCCTATCCGAAAGCACGAAAAATAGAGCGTTCTGAAATAACGACCCTTCCAAAGCATTATTGGTCTTTAGCAAATAACAGCTTCCTAATGCATGGATATCACAACTATCATCATCTCCTCCTAATTGAAGATGATGGGCAGTTTTGGCTAGGAGTTCCAGGCATATATACAGCTCGTGAAGCACGTGCTGCTGCATTATTTGGATTTCCTCAATTTACGAGAGATTATACCAATTTACTAGACCTTTCAGAAGAAGAATATGAACCTGATGAAGACTTTGGATACTGGTGCAGATGGCTTAAATAATTCCATTCATTTCTTGATATAACCGTTTTGCATAACTGTCAGTCATTCCACAAATATAATCTGTGACAAGAAGTAGGCGGAGATACAGCTTCTCTGCCTCGCTTTTTCCCTTTGATTGAAGACGATATGCTTTTTTATAGTTATCAGAAATAATGGATATCATTCGACTTTGCATTGTATCTTGTTCAAACTCTGTATCGTAATACAAGACTGCACTTACCAATCGATCCATAAGGAAATCTATCATCACGGACTCTGTGACTTCTCTTCTATAAATATCCTTTGAAGTAAATACACACTGATGTGCAATACTTCCTAAACATGTCATGAATTTCTCACCTACAGTTTCTGAAAAAATATCCTTTTTAAAAGTTCCGTTCATAATCTCTTGGTAATGTTTTGTAAATCCAGTAGTTGCACAATGAATTAAGTAACTTTGTGCCCACACAATCCAGTTTTTTACTGCGTAAGATTCTAAATTATGTGCCTCTTTTTCAATCCCTCTATTATAAAACATCTCAAGCCTATCCGCTGGAAAAAATTCATCCATTAAAGTATTTCTTTGTAAACTTTCTAATTCCTCTTTCAATTTATGATAGGAAATCAATCCTTTTACAAACCCATCTTCGATATCTGCCGTTCTATATGCCAAATCATCTGCTGCTTCTAATATAAAAGTAAGAGGATGCCTTTTATTCCCTGTTCCTGTTGCTTTTGATATCTCTTGAAAAATCTCCTCCTCAGCAAAATAATATCCCATTTTCTTTTCTCTAATATCTCCCGATTGTGGTTGTATTTCTATAGATTTTACAGGATATTTCACAATGGTATTTAATAGAGCGTATGTAAGATTCATTCCATATTCATCCACAAGATAATGCAATCTGGTTACTAGACGAAGTGCTTGAGCATTTCCCTCAAAATGATAAAAATCCTCTCGCATTTGCTCGGTCAATAATTCTTCTACCGAATATCCTATAAATTTTAGATAAGGTAAATTTCTACGGAACCAATCCCGAATCGCTTCTTCACCAAAATGGCCAAATGGTGGATTTCCTATATCATGAATCAAACCTGCACATTCCAAAATATGGGAAATGTCTTCTTTCATACGAGGTGTAAATCCAAAACCTCCTCCATCTTTCAAAATATTCTCCCCTATATTCTGCCCTAACGATTTTGCCAAAGAAGATACTTCTAAAGAGTGCGTCAATCTAGTTCGTACAAAATCACTCTGGTCTAATGGAAAGACTTGTGTCTTATCTTGAAGTCTCCGAAAAGATGCACTACCTATAATACGATGATAATCCTTTTCAAACTCACTACGCAAATCTGTATTTTTCTTGCTTTTAAAACTGCCACGCATTCTCTGTTTTGATAATAATGTTCCCCACTCCATTGCTTTCCCCTTTTCTTAATTACGACTAATTCGTAATACTCAATCTACATACACTGGTGGTAAATAATGCTCTCCCAACATCGCCTTTTTTTGCTCTTGATCTCGAAGAAATGCCCATTCTGTCATATCTACCCAATCGTCAGTTTCTCTTTGATATACTTGAACATATCCACTTCTAGTTGGATGCATACGAACACTGCTTGACTGGTATGGATTTACTTGCATCTCCTCTAAAGGCAATTCCATTTGCTGCATATCAGATTCCTGTTCTTTTTTTCTTGCTTCTAACTCTTCTTTCGCTGCTGACTGCCCTTCCACATCCATAATACTTAAATGAAATGGACATTCTAATATAGATGCAATCATACGCATATCTTGTTCTTGAAAATTATCTCTTCCTAACCTTTGAGTTAGATTTTGTCTAGACATTTTCATTCCTGTTTTCTGTTCAATCAGCTCTGCAAGTTCTTTAATGGTCATTCCTTTTCTTCCTAAAATAATCTTGACCTGTTCTCCAAATGTAAGCTCTTCCATTTTATCCTCCTGCATTTTCATGGAAATAATTTTATTTCTTCATTTTATCAAATTCCTTTTTACTCGTCAATGTAAAACAAAAAAATCCGAAAATCTCTCAACTAAAGAAATTTTCGGATTTCTTATAAAATTCAATTTATGCTTGTCCTAAATACTCTTCTAATGTAATACCCTTTTCCATAATTTCCTTGGCAGCTTCCTCACCTACATAACGATAATGCCATGGCTCATAAATAATATTTGTAATATCACTTTTATCTTGTGGATATCTCAAGATAAATCCATAATTCTGGCAATTCTCCATAAGCCACTTTTGCTCTTTCGTTTCAGCTTGTTTCTCGTCCAATTCGCTGTAGTCTGGGGAAACAATATCAAGTGCTAAGCCAGTTGCATGCTCACTAATTCCAGGAACTGCCACTGATTTTTTCGTTTCATTATATGCATCAATATACCCATATCCTTGGTTTAGCCAGCCCTGCATTGTTTGATTAAATACAGTCTTTTGGTTATCATAAGAACGATAGGAAGAAACAATCTGTGGATTTAATCCCGCCTTATTGGCATCTTCTAACATCTTATTCAATGATTCTGCAATTCTAGAATCTACTGCATTTCCCTTCTCATCAACTGTTGTCAATTCTGGTTGATAATTTGTATCCAGTGGATACGATTCGTTTACCAATACAAGGTTCCAATCTGTAGGAAGTGTCTTTTCTTTCTGTGACTCCTCCTGAATCTCCTTAATCTGAGCTTCTAACTTTGACTGCTGCTCTTCATACTTAGTCTGCATTTCTTTCATTTCATCATTTTTCTGATGCATCTTTTGGTTCGCTGCCAGAAACGTAATTAAAATTCCTGCCAATGCCCCCATAATCATACCAACAATTAATATTTTTTTTGCTTTTTTATTTGATCTTTTCATGGTAATTTAAACTCCATTTGTATTTTTGGTTCTATGGAACTACGATTAGAGCACACAGCAATTCTGTAGGGAATTCCTTGTACAACATATTCCTGATAATAATAAGATTGTGAAAATTCCTTTGGCTGTCTAATCAATCTAGGTGGATTTCCCAACTGTATTTCAAAAGACGACATATTTAGTGCCATTCCCTTTCTTGTCGCCTTCATAAAACTTTCTTTCAAAACCCAGTATCTGCAAAAGTATTCTGCCTGCTCTAAGTATGTCTCTCTTTCTAGAATGCTCTCATACTCTTGCTTACAAAAATAGCGATTTGCCAAATTCAAATTCGGTTTCTCAATCTTTTGAATATCACATCCCACTTGGGTATGCTGACATCCTGTCATATCCACTGCACATATGACATAATCGCCAGAATGGGATAAATTATAAACTGAACATTCGTCTATTTGATAGCACTTCCTAATCTTCTCTAATAAAGCCCAGGCAGCCACGCTTTGTGCTTTCTTATTCAAGGACTGTAAACAGTTCGCTTTTTCCTGTCGAAAGGCAGGAAGTGTATCATAGACTTCCTGATACTTATTTACATCATATAACGGTGTAATATCTGCTAGCCATGTCCGTATCATATACAGCTTCTATCCTTTCAGATAACGCACTTCAAATGTATCAATCGTAATAGGTTTGTTAAACAAACTTCCCTGAACATAACTACATCCTAGCTCTTTTAATACATTCAACTGATCCCTTGTTTCTACTCCACTTGCTGATACAGAAATTCCTAACTGATTACAAAGGTCAATCACTGCTTTTCCTACAATCTGGCTCCTTCTATTTCCAACTATATTATTTACAATTCCTTTGTCCACTTTTAACCCATCAAATTCCATAATAGAAAGAATAGAAATTGTAGATTCTTTTGCACCAAAATGATCCAAAATCACACGAACGTTCGCTTTTCTAATTTTATTACTTGTTTCAGCCAACATCTCCTGATTCATATCACTGTAAGATTCTGACACTTCTACTTCCAAATATTCACAAGGTACTTGATACTGCTCTATTAATTGCTGCATTTTCTCTGCTGCATCAATTTGACGAAGTGTTGCCCCTGCAAAATTAACAGCAATTGGAATCATTGGAAGATTTTCTTGCTCCCATTTTCTTAATGTTTTACAAACTTGCTCAAATACATATAAATCTAAATAATGGGACAACTTAGTTTCTTCTAACAGTGTAATATACTTCCCTGGATCCATAATCCCTAAATCTTTGTGATGATAGCGTACAACAGCCTCTGCACCTACCACCTCTTCTGTATTCACATCCATCTTTGGAACAAGACATACGATAAAATTGCCCTGTGAAATATCATCCAAAAGATCTTGCTTGATAATCGGCTCATGATGACCCTTTTTTAGGTTCTTATAGTACTTTTGTTTTTCTTCACGCATCATGTTTTCTGCACGTGCAATCAACTGACTGGCATCAATATCAACCTTTTCCCATGCATAACCCATAGTAACTAAACCAAGACTAATATTGTCTAACTTTGTACACGCACTGTTTACCATTTTCATAAACTCTTCATAAGACGTGTTCTCCATAATGACTAAATATTCATCACCTGTTAAACGAAAGACCATAGAACTTCGAAAATATTCTTCTAAAACCTCACCAACACGAATGACTACTTCATCTCCGTACTCATGACCGAATTCTCTGTTAAAATTCTTTAATCCATTAATATCTGCAGATACTGCACCTAGAGATTTTAATTGTTTACTTCCTACATTTGATAAATATTTTACAAAACTATTGCGGTTCAACAACCCTGTTAAATCATCATGATAGCTTAAATATTCTTGTTGCTTTTGCAGCTTCTGTAAAATGATAGACTGGGAAATATATGGAATCAATGTCTTCATATACCCAATGTCACATCCACCTCTATGAACACCAACTGCCGCCAAAATAGAGATTACTCCATTCTCCATAGGATAAAATACACTATAACTATCCTGTGTTGTATCTAAAATCTCCTGACGCAGCCACTTTGGCCATTCTTCACTTTGTAGAAGTTTTATTTTATCACGCTGCCATGGGATATTCTCCGCACACCATTCGTAAATTGTCAAAATATCTTCTTCATCTCTTTCAATATAATAAACATATTCTGAATCATAATAATTACGAATTGTACTTAAAACATCATTCATAATTTCTATAATTGAACGTTGTTTATAATTATCACTCATGGATTCTCTCCCCCAATATAGCTAACTTTTATACCTATAAGCAGATATAATTATTTTAGTATAATATCATTTAAATTGCAACAATTCTTTCCCAAGTATACACATAAGAAAAGAGGCTTTGAATCCGATTTTATCCACGATTCAAAACCTCTCTCCAATTCAATTACTAATTCCAATTCATTCCCTTTGACACCTTCAAACGATTCATCGCTCGTGCCAAAGAAGCCTGGGAATGATAATACTCCTGAATACTTTGCTTTTGTCGAAGCCTTTCTTGTGCTCGCTCCTTTTGTTCCCTCGCATGGCGAATATCTATTTCTTCTGGACGCTCTGCAGTATCTACCAATAATGTGACACGATTATTCACAATTTCAGCAAACCCTCTTCCAAAAGCAACATCAATCCACTTTCCATCTTCAATTTGCATTCGCCCATTGCCTATTAGAATTGCAACAACCATATTTTCATGGTTTGCCATAATTCCTTTTTGTCCATCAGCAGCTGGGATAATTAACTTTTTGCAACGACCTTCGTAAAACACTCTGTCACTTGCTATAATCTTTAAACCAAATGTATCCATACGGCGTCCCTCTATTCTTCGGCTGTTTCACCTTTTGCCTTATTTATTACATCATCAATCGTTCCTACATTAAAAAATGCAGACTCTGGATACTGATCCATCTCTCCATTGATAATCATCTTAAATCCACGAATTGTTTCTTTTAAAGGAACATATCTTCCTGGAATTCCAGTAAAAGTTTCTGCAACATAAAATGGCTGGGATAAGAATCTCTGAATTTTTCTTGCACGCATTACAGTAGCTTTATCTTCGTCAGATAACTCTTCCATACCTAAAATAGCGATAATATCCTGCAATTCTTTGTACTTTTGCAAAATAGCTATTACTTGATTTGCTACTTCATAATGCTCTTCTCCCACAATATCTGCCTCCAAAATACGAGAACTAGATTCTAGAGGGTCTACTGCTGGATAAATTCCTTGCTCCACAATTTTTCTAGACAAAACAGTCGTTGCGTCAAGATGTGCAAATGTAGTTGCTGGAGCTGGGTCTGTTAAATCATCGGCTGGTACATATACTGCCTGTACGGATGTAACAGATCCGTTCTTTGTAGAAGCAATACGTTCTTGCAGCTCTCCCATTTCCGTTGCTAATGTTGGTTGGTATCCAACGGCAGATGGCATACGGCCTAACAACGCTGAAACTTCTGATCCAGCTTGTGTAAAACGGAAAATATTATCAATAAATAATAATACATCCTGATGACGCTCATCTCTAAAATATTCTGCCATTGTAAGCCCTGTTTCTGCCACACGCATACGTGCTCCTGGTGGTTCATTCATCTGTCCAAACACAAGTGCTGTTTTTTCCAAAACTCCAGATTCATTCATTTCAACCCACAAATCATTTCCTTCTCGGGAACGCTCTCCAACACCTGTGAAAATAGAATATCCACCATGTTCTGTTGCTATATTTCGAATCAACTCTTGGATTAAAACTGTTTTTCCTACTCCAGCACCACCAAAAAGCCCTATTTTTCCACCCTTTGCATATGGTGCTAAAAGGTCAATAACCTTAATACCAGTTTCCAAAATTTCAATGACTGGACTTTGGTCTTCAAATGTAGGAGGTTCTCTATGAATCACCCACTTCTCTACATCTTGTATTGGTTCTCCATTATCTATTGTTTCACCTAAAACATTGAACAATCTTCCCAATGTTTTTTCACCAACTGGTACCTGAATTCCAGCTCCAGTAGGTGTTACTTCCATATCTTTATGCAGCCCTTCGCTAGAAGCAAGCATCAGGCAGCGTACTTCGTTATTTCCTAAGTGCTGTGCAACCTCCATTACACACATCTTTCCGTTATTCTCAACTTCTAATGCATCTTTGATATAAGGAAGATTGCCGTCTTCAAATACTACGTCAACGACAGGTCCCATAACCTGTACAATTCGTCCCTTTTTCATACTTCTTCTCACTTCCTTTTCTGCTTCTGTGCTCTCGCACCACTACAAACCTCTGTAATCTCCTGAGTAATTGCAGCCTGTCTTGCTCGATTATAAATGATAGAAAGCTCTTTGATCAGACTCTCTGCACTGTCCGTTGCAGCTTTCATCGCCATCATTCGAGCATTATGCTCACTGGCATATGCCTCTACCAGTGCACCATAAACCATTCCTATTACATAATTGGGTACTATTGTATCCATAACAACTTCTGCAGAAGGACTTAACTCAATTGCCTTACGATGAATATTTAAAGGCATTTTCATACTATGGAAAGACTTTCTTTCTAGTGGAAGAAGCTTTGCTTTTTCAGCTTCTGCCTGTATCGAATTTTCCATACGAGTAAATACAATATATACCTCATCCAACTCTCCAGCTTCAAACTGTCTAATAATCTCACAACCAATATCTCTTGCTCGGTGCATTGTTGGATTTTGCACTGTATATTGGAAATTTGTATCTATTTCTACATTATGTTTTGTGAAATAGTGTCTTCCCAATTCACCAACAACAAAAAGCTTATGATGTCCAGGTTGTGCAAGAATCTCCTCTTCCAGCTTTATAATATTATGATTGTATGATCCTGCCAATCCCTTATCGGCTGTAATAACAATAGAACCGATTTTTCTTTCTTCTTTTGGTATTTTTGCACGAGTATCAAAATATGGATGTTCTATATCTGGAACATGTCTTAATATACGAGAAATTTCTCCTTGCAGTCCATAAAAATATGGCTCCGTATTAGCTAACTTTTTTCTTGCCTGTGTCATTTTTGAAGAAGAAATCATATACATCGCATTTGTAATCTTCATGGTATCTTTTACACTATTTATACGGCTCTGTATTTCCCTTATATTTGCCATATTAACACCTGCTCTTCTTGAATTCCTTAGCAACTTCTACAATTTTCTCTATCATTTCATCCGTAAGAACTTTCTTTTCCTCAATTTCTGCTCCTACCTCTGGATATTCTGAATCAAAATAACGTAAAAGTTCCATCTGAAATTGTTTTATTTTCATTTTCTCTATTCCAAGCATTACTTTATGTGTAGCTGCACACAATGTAATTACTTTTTCATGTAAGCTAAGTGGCTGACCCAATGGTTGTTTCAAAAGTTCCATTAATCCACCGCCATACGCCAACTGTTCTTTTGTCGAATCATCCAAATCAGAGCTAAATTGTGTAAACACTTCCATTTCTCTATATTGTGCCAAATCGATACGAATACTTCCTGAAGCCTTCTTCATAGCTTTTGTTTGTGCTGCACCTCCTACACGGGATACAGACAAACCAACATTGACTGCTGGTCGCATTCCAGCTGCAAACAAGTCACTTTCCAAGAAAATCTGACCGTCTGTTATAGAGATAACATTTGTAGGAATGTATGCTGAAACATCTCCAGCCTGCGTTTCAATAATTGGAAGTGCAGTAATAGAACCACCACCCAATTCATCACTTAATCGGCTAGAACGCTCTAAAAGTCTAGAATGCAAGTAAAAGACATCTCCTGGATATGCTTCTCGTCCTGGAGAACGACCTAATAATAGTGATAACGCTCTGTAAGCAACTGCATGTTTTGATAAATCATCATATACAATCAATACATCTCTGCCCTGATACATAAAATGCTCTGCCAATGCAGTTCCTGCATAAGGTGCGATATATTGTAATGGAGCACAATCACTTGCTGTGGAAGATACTACAATTGTATAGTCCATAGCTCCATTATTCTTCAAAGTGTTCACTACTTTAGCAACTGTAGATGCTTTCTGTCCAATTGCCACATAAACACAAATTACATTTTTTCCTTTTTGGTTCAAAATTGTATCTAACGCTATGGAAGTCTTCCCTGTTTGACGGTCACCAATGATTAGCTCTCTTTGTCCTCGCCCTATTGGAAACATGGAATCAATAGAAAGAATTCCTGTTTCCATTGGAACGCTAACAGATTTTCGTTCAATAATACCAGGAGCTTCCTGCTCAATAGGACGGTAATCTTCTGATTCGATTTCACCTTTCCCATCAATTGGTGCTCCCAATGCATCTACGACTCTTCCAATATATTTTTCTCCTACAGGAATTCCTGCTCTCTTTCCTGTACGAGCTACCTTAGTTCCTTCTTTAATCTCTGTATCTCGTCCAAAAAGAATACATCCAATCTCTTCCTTACGAATATCTTGTACCATTCCTTTTAAACCAGTGTCAAATGTAAGAATCTCTCCATACATAGCATGATCCAATCCGTAAATTGTAGCTATTCCATCTCCTACTGCAATAACTGTACCCACTTCACGATTTTGGCTAATATTATCAAAATTCTCTATTTCTTCTTTTAAAATAGAAATAATTTCATCTGAACTGATTGAACTCATGTTGTTCACCTCCAAGTTAATTTTTGTTCTAATCTCTTCAAGCGCCCTTTTAAACTCCAATCATATTCATCATCACCAACAGAAAGAATAAATCCACCGATTAAACTATCATCTCTCTTAACTTCAATATGAACGTCATTCATATTATATTTTTTACAAAGAAACTTTTTCATGCCATCCAACTGCGTTTCACTTGGAGGTTCAACACAACTTAATTTTGCATTTAAGAATTTGCGTTGCATATTGCAATAATTCTCATATGCTTCAAAGATTTCAAATATAATATCCATTCTCTGATATTTACAAACTACCTTTAGAAAGTTTTGTGTTTCTTTTGGAAATACTCTATCAATAATATTTAATTTCTTCTCTCCTGATATGGTGGGATTTTTAAATATAAATTGCAGCTGGGGAACCTTTTTAAATATCTCCTTTGTTTCCTCTATGCTCTTGAAAGAAATACCAAGATCATACAATACGCAAGCATATCGCTTTGCTGCCAATGAACAGCGTATTTGCTTATCTGTCTGTTGATTCATGAACATCACCTACTTCTTCCAAAAACTGATCATAGATTTTCTGATTTTCTGTTTCTGCTACCTCTTGCGTTATAATTTTAGTTGCCGCTGCCATAGCTAAACCTGCAATCTCTGTTTGAAGTGCGTTCATAGTTTTTTCTCGTTCGATACGCATCTCTATCTTTGCAGCATCAATAATTTCTCCAGCCTTTTGTCCAGCTTCACTAAGAATACGGTCATATTCTTTTTTCGCATCGTTTCGGGCCTTTTCTACCATTTGCACAGTTTCTTCTCTTGCACCTTTTAGTGCCTCTTCATACTCTTCTTTCATTTTCATAGCATTTTCCTGTGCAGTTTGGGCATTCTGAAGACCTTCAGCAATCATCTGCTTTCTCTTCTCCATTACTTCTGTAACTGGATTAATTAGAAATCGCCTTAATAAAAGAAACAAAATAATCAGGTTGATTATGGTCCAGAGAAAATTTAAGTTAAACTCCAGCACCTCTTCCACCTTCCTTTCTTCTTATTTTGAGTTTAAATACTTCTATTACAATAAGAAGATAACTAACAACGCAACAATCAAACCATAAATAGCTGTAGCCTCAGCCAATGCACATCCTAAAATAAGTGTCTTTGTAATTTTTCCTTCTGCCTCTGGTTGTCTTGCAATCGCTTCTGTTGCCTTTCCAGTTGCAATACCAATACCAATACCTGCTCCTAAACCTGTTAATGCTGCAATACCTGCTCCAATTGCAATTAATGTTTCCATAATCTTAATCTCCTTTTCTAACTTGTTTATTCCATTTGTTCTTTCATAAATAGTGCTGTCAAAAATACAAATACATATGCCTGCAATAACCCATCAAATATATCGAAATAAAAACTTACTGGGATTGGAATAATCAGCGGCACAATAGCCTTTAGTAATTCCATTACAATAAATCCAGCTAGCATATTTCCAAATAAACGCATACATAGCGATAGTGGACGAATAAAAATTTCTATTATCATGATGGGTGTAACAAGAGGCACTGGCTCTGTAAAATGTTTCATCCACTTCTTAATTCCATTCTTATAGATACCTGAGCCTTCTATAAGAAGCATACTTAAAATTGCCAATGCTGCCGTCACGTTCAAATCTTTCGTTGGGGGTTTAAATCCAAAGAGTGCTATTGTATTTGAACAACCAAGATATAACAATACCGTAATCAAATATGGTATGTATCTTCGATTTTCTTTTCCTATAATACTCTCAAAAAAATCATTCGCCCAACCAATTCCAGTTTCTAAAACTAATTGAACTTTTCCTGGGTTTTCTACCTTTAAATTTCTCACAAAAATAATGGATAGAAGAACCAACACAACCATAATTATCCATGTAACTACAACGGATTCCGAAATACCACCTATTATCGGCAGCTCAAAGACAGTTTTCGGAGTTAACTGTTCCGTTAGTTCACTTGCAAAATCTCCCGTATTACTCCCTCCCTCTTGTCAAATTCTTCTAAGAGATTACTCCTAAAAAATTGGTTTGTCAACTAATAATGATGTGAATATTTTCCCAAAAAAACATTCATTTTTTATCCATTTTACATCTTTCTTTTTTGCGTTTATACGTTGCAATCTTATTTTTTTATGCATATTTTATGTTGCACGTCATAATTTTATGTATTATTTATGGAAGTTATACTATTTCAAAAAATGACCCCTTTTTAAAAGGCGTCATTTTTAACTTGGATTTAACATTTTCTTTTCAATTTCTTAGCATATTTTTGTTTTTAGTATTTGATATAGATGGGAAATAGGTAACCCAACTACGTTATAATAGTCCCCTTCTATTTTCTCAATAAAAACTGCAAACTTACCTTGGATTCCATACCCTCCCGCTTTATCGTCACATTCTCCTGTCGCTATATAGTTTTTTATTTCTTCTTCAGACATAGCATGAACATACACCTCTGTTTTCACTACATCATTATGTACATTCACCTGTCCTGATTCATCATAATTCAAAACTGCTATTCCTGTATAAACTTGATGTGCTTTCCCTTGAAGACTATGCAGCATCTCAAAAGCATTGGCTCTATCTTTTGGTTTTCCTAAAACCTTACCATCCTGTACTACAATCGTATCTGCTCCTATTACAATTGTATTTTTTGCTTCTATTTCAGATGCTACATTCTCTGCCTTTCTCAACGCAAGCTCTGCTGCAATATCCTCTGGCTTCACACTTGTATATTCTTCTGCTTTATGGCTAATAAAGATTTCAAATTCCATCCCCATCTGCTCTAAAAGTTCTTTTCTTCTTGGAGATGCTGACCCTAATATTATTTTTTTCATTGATAAATCCTTCTTTCTTTTTAAAAAATGCCATTTGACATTTATTAATTCTTGTTATCAGTGTATTATAAATTTAGAATAGAAACAAGGAGAAAACTATTATGAAACCATATCGCCGTATCTTTGTAATTGTACTAGACTCTCTTGGTATTGGTGCTATGCCAGATGCCAAGGACTATGGGGATGCTAATACAAATACCTTTGCTCATATTTGGAACACACAGCATGGACTTTACATTCCCAATCTTCTTTCCTTAGGACTTGGAAAATTAACACAGATTGAAGAATCACAACATACAAAAGGTTGTTGTTTAAGGCTTTTTGAATCAAGTAATGGAAAAGATACTATGACAGGACACTGGGAAATGATGGGTATCTATACACAGACCCCTTTTCAAACATTTACAGAACATGGATTTCCTAAGGACTTAATTAGGGAACTAGAAAAACGCTTTGGCAAAGCAATTATTGGAAATAAATCTGCTAGTGGTACTCAAATCCTAGATGAACTTGCTGAAGAAGAAATCTATCACAATAAAGTGATAGTCTATACCTCTGCTGATTCTGTTTTACAGATTCCTGGAAATGAAGAAACTATGGGCTTAGACACTTTATATCACTATTGTGAAATTGCAAGAGAGCTTACCCTACAAGATAAATGGAAAGTAGGACGTGTCATTGCTCGTCCCTATACTGGAAAACATAAAGGTGAATTTGTGCGTACTTCCAATCGGAAAGATTATGCATTGAAACCACCCTCTCCCACTGTAATGAATTTATTAAAAGACTCTGGATACGATGTAATCGGTATTGGGAAAATTAAAGATATTTTTGCTGGGGAGGGACTTACAGAAGCCTTACATTCTAATAGCAGTGTACATGGCATGGAACAAACTATTGAACTTACAAATCGAGATTTTCATGGTTTATGCTTTACAAATTTAGTAGATTTTGACGCTTTATGGGGACACAGACGAAATCCAGAAGGCTATGGAAAAGAATTAGAAAAATTTGATAAAAATCTTTCTGTCTTTTTAAAGAATTTAAAAGATGAAGATTTACTGCTTATTACTGCTGACCACGGAAATGACCCTACACATACTGGAACAGATCATACAAGGGAGATGGTTCCTCTCTTAGCATACTCGCCCTCTATGGCCAAACACTCAACCCTTAATGACCAAAAAAGCTTTGCTGTAATTGGAGCTACGATTGCTCAAAATTTTGGCATAAACATGCCTGATAATTTAATTGGAACATCTATTTTAAACCAAATACGTATATAATATGGAGGAATTTACTATGAATACTACACCTACGCCACATAACGAAGCCAAGAAAGGAGAAATTGCCAAAACAGTGCTTATGCCTGGGGATCCTTTGCGTGCGAAATATATTGCAGAAACGTATCTGGAAAATATCAAGTGCGTAAATACTGTTCGTAATATGCTTGCTTTTACAGGATTGTATAAAGGGAAAGAGATTTCAATTATGGGGGCTGGTATGGGAATGCCTTCTATGGGAATCTATAGTTATGAATTATATCATTTTTATGATGTAGACCAAATTATCCGTATTGGTTCTGCTGGGGCTTTATCAGACGATGTAAAATTAAATGATATTGTACTTGCTATGGGAGCTAGCACTGATTCCAATTACGCAACACAATATCAGCTTTCTGGAACATTTACACCTACTGCAAATTATGAACTTCTTCTTCAAGCAGTAAACGTTGCTGCAAAGAAAAATTTGCCAATTCACGTAGGTAACATTTTATCTTCCGATGTTTTCTATACTCCAGATTCCTCTACAAATGATGCTTGGCGTCGCATGGGGATTCTCGCAGTAGAAATGGAAGCTGCTGCTTTATATATGAATGCAGCTTACGCTGGGAAAAAGGCACTTTGTATGCTTACTATTTCAGACCATTTGTATAAGGAAGAATATTTAAGTGCAAAAGAACGACAAGAAGGGTTTGGAAATATGATAGAACTAGCCTTAGATTCTGTAGTATAGGAGGGGATTTTTTTGTTAGATATCATCCAATTGCCTAAAATAGATTTACACTGTCACTTAGATGGGTCACTTCCTATCACCACGATCGAACAATATACCAGACAAAAGATTGAAAAATCTCAAATTTGTATCACAGATTGTTGCCATTCCCTAACAGAATATCTTACAAAATTTGATATTCCAGTGCAGTGTCTTCAAACATATGAACATTTAGAAAATGCGACATATGAATGTATACTAAATATTGCAAAAGAAAATACCACGTACGTTGAGCTTCGATTCGCTCCTATGCTCTCTGTAAATCAAAACCTGACCTGTGACCAAGTATTGGAAAGTGTTCTTTCTGGTGTTTCCAAAGGAAAAGCGAAAACTGGCATTGACTGTAAAATTATCACATGTGCTATGCGACATTTTCACCTAGATTTAAATATGCAGCTTTTAGATTCAATGGAAAAATATTTAAATAAAGGAGTATGTGCACTCGACTTAGCAGGTGATGAATCCCTTTTTCCAAATACACTTTTCCATGAATTATTTGAAGAGGCCAACCATAGAAATATTCCTTTTACCATCCACTCTGGTGAAACAGGGAATGTAGAAAATATAAGAACAGCCGTTGACTATGGTGCAAAAAGAATTGGACATGGACTGGCACTGATTCAAGACCCCGATTTAATGCAAGAAGTTGCAAGAAAGAAGATTGGTGTTGAAATGTGTCCAACGAGCAACTTGCAAACTAAAGCCATCGACTCTTTTGATAACTATCCTTTGCTAGACTTTTTAGATGCTGGGATTAAAGTTAGTATTAATACAGACAACCGAACTGTAAGCAATACCTCCATGACAAAAGAGCTACAATTTATCCAAAATATGTATCATGACGATGCACTAATTTTACAACTGTTAGAGAATGCACACGATACCAAATTTTTATAGATAGAAAGGAATGTTTTATGCTTCAAATTATCATTTCACCTGCAAAAAAGATGAATATTGTAGATTCTATGGATTTATCCCCTACACCCCCAACCTTTTTGTCACAAACAAAAGAAATACATACACACCTTTTAAATATGACCGAAGAGGAATTAAAAACACTATGGAAATGCAGCGATAAGCTTACCGAACAAAACTACATTCGATTGCATACATACAACCTAGAACAAAACGTGACCCCTGCATTACTTTCTTATGAAGGAATTCAATACCAAACCATGGCACCACAAGTATTTTCTGAATCCCAGTGGGAATATGTCAATACACATTTAAATATCCTTTCTGGATTTTACGGAGTGTTACGTCCCACAGATGGTGTCATCCCATATCGCTTAGAAATGCAGGCGAAATTAAAATTAAACACCACAAAAGACCTCTACGAATATTGGGGAGATACACTGTATAAACAACTGCGACAGAACCTATCCAATAAAAAAGAAATCATCAACCTTGCCTCTGCAGAATACAGTAAGGCTATCCTCCCTTACCTAGAACCTGACATTTCCTGTATCACATGCGTCTTTGGAGAAATAAATGACCAAAAAGTAAAGGTAAAAGCAACACAAGCTAAAATTGCACGTGGAGAAATGGTCCGCTGGATGGCAGAAAAACAAATAGAAAAAAGCGAAGATGTGAAAAACTTTTGTAGCCTAGATTATGAGTTTTGTGAAGACCTGTCAAGCGAAAAAGAGTACGTATTTATCAAAAAGGGACATAGTGAATTGAAATCGGGGACGTAGTCAAATCAATTTGACTACGTCCCCGATTTCAATAACATCTTCTTATACATCACGAACATCAATATCAATAACGCCAGCAAATACACTGGTAACAATGCAATACTTACATGATTTGCCAAGACGCCAAATATAGGCGGCATAATGCAAATACCTATATATGCTGCTGCCATCTGCACTCCTATCATCGCCTGTGACTTATCGCTTCCGAACTGGTAAGGTGTGGAGTGGATTATGCATGGATATATGGGTGCGCATCCTAAACCTACTAATATCAACCCTATTAATGTAACGATTTCTCCTGCTGGCAATAACATGAATAGAACACCTACAAATAGAATTGCCTGCCCTAAATATATCATCTTTGTATCGTTTAATTTTAGTGTCAAAAATCCGCTTAAAAATCTTCCTATTGATATTCCTATATAGAATAGTGCAGCAAAGCTTGCCGCCGTTTCTGCCGATACGCCTTTATAGAATACCAAATAACTGCTTGCCCATAGTCCTGCTGTTTGTTCTATTGCACAGTAGCAAAAGAATGTAAGCATGATTTCCTTTGCACCTGGAATTTTTAGAACTTCTTTCAGTATGAGCGATTGACTGTTCTGTTCTTCGGATGTCTTTTTATCCCATAATGGTAAACTCAAAAGTAAAACAACAGTAAGGACTATTTGTAAAATTCCTATATAACGATATCCGCTACTCCAGTTTCCTCCATTGGTTAATGCATATCCCATAATGTATGGACCAACTGAAGCCCCAACTCCCCACATACAATGCAGCCAACTCATATGACGGCTGGCGTAATGAATTGCCACATAGTTATTTAATGATGCATCCACACTTCCTGCCCCAAATCCATATGGAATTGACCAAATGCATAAAAGCCAAAAGGAATCACTGAATGAAAATCCAACTAATGCAATTGCTGTCATACAAACGCTTAGTGCCGTAACTCTGCCTGTTCCAAAACGCTTTGTCAGCTTATCACTAAATAAGCTAGATACAACAGTTCCAGCAGCAATTATTACAAAAATAATCCCTGAATATGATACAGGAACTGAAAATTCCTGATACATAGTCGGCCATGCCGCTCCCAAAAGTGCATCTGGAAGCCCCAAACTGATAAATGCTAAATATATAATCGCTAATAATAGATGAAACATCCATCTCCCCCACCTTTCTGTATTTTTCCATTGTATTTTAAAAGCATTCTTTTTTGATGTCAATATTTTTTCAATATAGAATTTTTGTGGTTTTATGTTGTATTTTCTTTATATAAATGTGGTTTTTTGCTTAATTTTATCAATATTTCATTGCTATTCTCCTGTGTTTAGAGTATAATAACTCTATTGTTAATAGTGAATAAGTGTCCGTAAGGGGAATGAAAAATGAAAAGATCAAAACGTATTGAAACACTGGATAAGCGTCCAGTAAACCTAGACGGCTATATAAACGAATGGCCTGAAATGGGATTTACTGCTATGAGTAGCCCATATGATCCAAAACCTTCTATTAAAGTGGAGGATGGAAAGATTGTAGAACTTGATGGAAAGCAACGTAAAGATTTTGATTTCATTGATCAATTTATCGCTGACTATGCTATCAATATTGAACAAACCCAGCATTCTATGTCCATTTCTTCATTGGAAATTGCTAGAATGATTGTCGATATTCATGTTTCTCGACAAGAAATTTTAAAGCTTATAACAGGAATTACACCTGCCAAAATGACAGAGGTCATGAATCATCTTAATGTTGTAGAACTTATGATGGGTATGCAAAAAATGCGTGCAAGAAAAACACCAGGAAATCAAGCACATATTACAAACTTAAAAGATGACCCTGTTCAGATTGCTGCCGATGCTGCTGAAGGAGCCCTTCGTGGATTTGCAGAAGAAGAAACAACTATGGGTGTTGCAAGATATGCACCTCTTAGTGCAATTGCCCTATTGATTGGCTCACAAGTAGGTCGACCTGGTGTCCTAACTCAGTGTTCTGCTGAGGAGGCTACTGAGTTGGAACTCGGAATCCGTGGACTTACAACCTATGCAGAAACATTATCTGTATATGGTACTGAAAAGGTATTTATTGATGGAGATGATACACCATATTCTAAGGCATTCCTAAATTCAGCTTATGCCTCACGAGGATTAAAGGTTCGTTTTACTTCTGGTTCTGGTTCAGAGGTTCTTATGGGAAGCAGCGAGAAAAAATCTATGCTATACCTAGAGTGTCGTTGCCTCTATGCTACAAAAGGGGCAGGAAGTCAAGGCATTCAAAATGGTTCTGTTAGCTGCATTGGTATTACAGGTTCTGTTCCTTCTGGTATTAGAGAGGTACTAGCTGAAAATTTAGTGGCAGCTCTACTTGGTTTGGAATGTGCATCATCCAATGACCAAAGTTTCTCTAATTCAGATATGCGACGTACTGCACGAACTATGTTACAGTTTCTCCCTGGAACTGATTTTATTTTCTCAGGGTACGCTGCAGAACCAAACTATGACAACATGTTTGCAGGTTCTAATTTTGATGCAGAGGATTTTGATGATTACAATGTCCTTCAAAGAGATATGCAGGTAGACGGAGGACTACGCCCTGTAACAGAAGAGGAAGTCATTCGAGTTAGAAACAAAGCTGCCAGAGCCGTTCAGGCAGTTTTTAAACATCTGCATCTATCTCCTGTTTCTGATGAACAGGTCGAAGCAGTTACTTATGCACATGGAAGTAAAGATACTCCAGATAGAGATGTTACGGCTGATTTGATGGCCGCTGAGGATGTTTTAAAGAGAGGTATCACTGGAATTGATATTGTAAAAGCTCTTGCCGAAACAGGATTTAAGGATGTAGCCAATAGCGTACTAAATATGCTCAAACAACGTGTTATTGGAGATTATATGCAAACTGCTGCAATACTTGACAAAGAGTTTCATGTATTATCTGGACTCAACACTGCAAACGATTATATGGGACCTGGAACTGGATACCGTGTAGAGGGTGAACGTTGGGAGGAAATCAAGAAAATCCCACATATCATCAATCCACAAGATATATAGGAGGCACAATTTATGCAGATTAGTGAAGATTTAATCAAACAAATTACAAATGCTGTCCTTCAAGAAATGGGACAGTCTGCAAATTCCACTTCTTTGGTTGGAAAAGATAGGATTAATCCTAAGAGAACCTCCTATGCAAATTATAAAAAAGCGGCAAAGGGAACTAATCCAAAAGAAGTTGTAATTGGAGTTGGTGCTGCTTTCCAAAGAGAAATCAAACGAACTATCTGTAATATTCCTTTGGATGAGGTACTAGAGAACCTAAAAGCTGGAATCGAAGAAGAAGGTATGGTTCCTCGAGTAGTAAAAATTTTAGATACTTCTGATGTATGTTTTATGGCATTAGAAGCAGCAAAACTTTCAGGTTCTGGAATTGGAATTGGAATCCAATCAAAGGGGACTACTGTCATTCATCAGAAAGACCTATATCCTCTCTCCAATTTAGAATTATTCCCACAAGCCCCTTTAATGACATTAGATACCTATCGTAAAATTGGACAAAATGCAGCCAAGTATGTCAAAGGTGAACAAGTCATTCCAATTCCTTGTACAAATGACCCTATGTCCAGACCAAAATATCAAGTAAAAGCTGCATTGATGCACATTGCAGAAACAGAACAGCTTGATCCTGAAATTGGAATTATTGAATGGGAGGAAAAATAAATGCAGTATCCATTAGGTGAACATGAAAAGGAACATATTACATCAAAAACAGGAAAAGCATTAGATGATATCACATTGGATGCAGTCATTACGAATCAAATTGCACCTGATGATATCAAAATTTCTAAAGATATGTTACTGGCACAAGGACAAATTGCCAAACAAGCTGGTAATGACCCAATGAAGAAAAACTTTGAACGTGCTGCTGAGCTGGTGGATGTTCCTGATGAAATTATTTTAAAAATGTATGACAAACTTAGGCCTAATCGCTCTACAAAATTAGAACTGGTGATGATGGCACAAGAATTATTAGAGAAATACCATGCAACAAATTGTGCACGCCTTGTAATGGAGGCCGTTGAGATTTACGAGAAAAGAGGGATTCTACTTTGACATATATTGCTGGTGTAGATATTGGAAATTCCACAACTGAAGTTTGTATAGGGGAAGCTACTTTAGATAAGAATATCCATTTTTTAAGCAGTGCCTCCTGTCCTACTACTGGGACAAAAGGAACACTTGAAAATACCCATGGAATTCAAACTGCCCTCAAACTTGCTCTGAATAAAATTGGTCTTGATACACAAAGCTTATCTCTCATTCGTTTGAATGAGGCCGCACCAGTTATTGGTGATACGGCAATGGAAACACTTACAGAAACAATCATTACCGACTCCTCTATGATTGGACATAACCCCTCTACCCCTGCTGGAGTTGGTCAAGCAACAGGATATATCATTTCTATTGATAATCTTTCCTCCATAGAGAAAGGAAAAGACTATATTGTTTCTGCAAGTAACCTGCATTCCTATGATGAAATTGCCCAAAAGATAAATATAGCTTCAAAAGCCTTTCACATTGTAGGTGCAATTCTTCAGGCAGATGAAGCTGTATTAGTAAAAAACCGACTAGAGCAAGAAATTCCTATCATAGATGAGGTTACTCATATTGAGAAACTGCCTGATGGTGTTTTAGCTGCAATTGAAGTTGCACTGCCTGGTCAATCCATCCGTATGCTCTCCAATCCATATGGAATTGCAACACTTTTAAAGCTAAGTGCGAAGCAAACACAATCAATTACCCCGATTGCCAAAAGCCTTATTGGAAAACGAAGTGCTGTTGTTTTAAAAACACCAAGTGGAAATATTAGAGAAAATATGCTTCCTGCAGGTGAAATTTATTTTGAAGCAGAAAATCCATCCTCCATCCATCTTGACGAAGGTGCAGAAAAAATCATGGAAGCTGTTGCCAATGCTGGTAAGATACAAGATATTCATGGACAAAAGAATACCAATGTTGGAAATATGTTCTCTAGAATCAAACACGGTATGGGAGAGCTTGACGATATCTCAAAAACAGATATTCACATTACCGATATTCTCGCAGTAGATACCATGGCTCCTGTTCTGATTTCGGGTGCCTTAGCTGGTGAAACATGCTTAGAGAAAGCCATCGGAATTGCCGCAATGGTAAAAACTCAACAACTCCCCATGCAAAAAATAGCACAACAATTGCATAGAGAACTTAATGTACCTGTTATTGTCGCTGGTGTAGAAGCTGTTATGGCAAGTTTAGGAGCCATTACTACCCCTGGAACTACTCTTCCATTAGCAATTTTGGATATGGGAGGTGGCTCTACTGATGCAGCTGTAATTACAGAAGAAGGTCATGTTACACTTACTCACCAAGCAGGTGCTGGAGAACTTGTATCTATGCTCATTCAAACAGAGCTAGGTCTTAAAGACCGACATATTGCAGAACAAATTAAAAAATATCCTTTAGCAAAAGTAGAAAGCCTATTCCATATGAGAATGGAAAGTGGAGAAATGCACTTTGTAGAAAATTCTATCGACCCTCGTTTTTATGGCAGAGTTATATTAATAACCGAAAATGGATTCATTAGAATTGAAGAAGATATTCCTATGGAAAAAATTGTACAAGTTCGCAGAGATGCAAAACAAAAAGTATTTATTACAAATGCTCTGCGTGCTTTAAAGAAAGTTGCACCAATGGAAAACTTAAAAAAGATTACCAATGTTGTACTTGTAGGTGGCTCTGCCGAAGATTTTGAGATTCCAGAAATGCTCATGCAAGAACTTGCCCAGTATCGTATTGTCTGTGGGCGAGGTAATATTCGTGGTACCCAAGGGCCTAGAAACGCTGTTGCTACTGGATTAGTTCTTTCTTATTTAGGAGGGCAACATGATAGTTAAGAAACCCTCTATATTAATCTATACACAGAAAGCTGCTCCTGAAGTATTAAAGGAAATTTGTGCTGGCATAGAAGAAGAAGGTATTTTTTATGAAATTCTAGAGCTGCCCGACCAATGCATGGAAAAATTAGCCTATAAAGCCGCACGTGACTCTATGCTTGGCTCTGGAATTGGCATCTTTCAAACAGCTATTTGTTTAAAAATGATAGGATTAGAAAAAGGCAAAAATATTGAAGCCTACAAAACTCCAAGCAAACAACAAGCTCGTAATTTAGGTTGTAACAGTGCTCGTGCAGTAAAAAAACAAGCTTTTAAACTAACCAATTTCTAAAAGGAGGGCAAAATATGATGAAACTATACACCAAACACGGAGATCGTGGAACTACTTCTCTCCTAAATGGAATTCGTGTTTCCAAATTTGATGATCGAATTGAATGTATTGGAACAATTGATGAAGCAAATAGTTACATTGGACTAGCAAAAACCCTATCTGATTTGAAATTAAAGGAAGAACTTTCACAAATTCAAAAAAACCTTATGGTTATTATGTCTGGAATTGCAGATACAAGAAATCCAGATTATCGTTTTGATTCTCAATATACAAAAGACCTAGAAAGAGCAATTGATGAGATAGAATCCTCCTTTCCTAGAACAAAGGATTTTGTCCTGTATGGTGGATGCGAGCTTTCTGCTCGACTCGATGTTGCTCGTTCCATTATTAGACGAGCAGAACGTCGTTTTCATAAGGTAGAACGATATTATGGAGCAGATGCAAACGCTGTGCAATACCTAAATCGCTTATCTGATTACTTGTACATTCTTGCTCGCTATGAAGATTTTAAAGCCGAACACAAAAAAGAAACCAAAATACAAGATGCTGTTGTAAAAAATATATTGAATCAACTATAGAAAAAGGGGTTGTCGGCTAATACCGATTTTTAGGACGCAAAAACTCATAAACTGCATTTTTGAAAGTGTACTATTTCTAAGCAGCCCTTCTTTCTGCAGGCGGTGGAGGAACTGATAGTTCAGTTCCTCCAACACTTCCTCGTCGTCAGGTAAACAACTTTGTATATTCCGTCTGTGTGTCTGCAATATGATACACATAAACTATTTTTTCTATCAGTCGATAGATAGAAACATACCTTTCCGATATGACCATACGATACCCCTTTCGGTTCAGCCATTTATCAGGTGTGAGTGAACCAGAATCCGGGTGTAATTCCAAACGTTCAATACTATTTAATATCTGATCGGTTACTTTCATAGCAGATTCCACACCGAATTGAAGTAAATAAAAGTCCTCAATACTTTTCAAATCTTCCCACGCAGTAGGAAGAATCTCTACTTTATATTGTTTCTGCACGTTCTCTCAGTTCCTTTCTTGCTTCGGAGATACTTCTTGTCTTTTCTCCGTTTAACCGTTCTTCTTCTGCTTGCATGATTTTCGCACGAAGTTCCAATGCCTGTTCCCTTTTCTCAAAGGCATCAATATTCATAAATACTCCGTCACCCTCGCCATTTTTTGTTATATAAATCGGTTCACTTGTTGACCTTGCAAGATTGGAAATAGCAGAATAATCGTTTCGTAATGTTGCTGAAGCCTTAATAATCATTTTCTTCACCCTTTCATGTTGCTTTATTTTCATATCGTTTTATTGATATAATTATATCTTTATTTTTATACAACATCAATGATTTTATGAAATTCTTTTTGCACTTCTACAAAATCACATTTATTATTAAGTGTGCGAAACTACCTATTTCCCGATAGCCCCTTTTTGTTGATTATAAACTTCTAAATCCAATTCACCCTCTGTCTTTGCAACTAAAACAGCTGCCGTAGACGCTCCAATTACATTCGTAGATGTTCTCACCATATCTGCAATACTGGAAATTGGACTCAAAATTACCAAAGCCTCCACAGGCAGTCCAGCAGCTACAAATACAGCTGTTGCCGATATAGTTGCAGCACCTGGTACTCCTACAGTTCCAACTGCAACTACCAATGTCAGTACAATCAAGAAGATATATTGAGTAGGTGTGTACTTTAATCCTAACATATGAATCGTAAAAATAGCTGTAACAACTGGCCAAATTCCTGCACATCCTGGCATTCCTAGGTTGGCTCCTAACATAGCTACAAAGGAAGCAATATCTTCATGTACCCCAAGAACATCCTTTAACTGTTTTCTTGTAACGGGAATTGTTCCAATACTACTTTGAGAAGTAAACGCAACAATCCCTGCTGGAAAAATCCCTCTAAAAAATCGAATTGGATTCAATTTTCCAATCAATAACAATAATAGACTTTCCACTCCAAATATCTGAATGATACATAGAATATATACAAGAAGAAGCACACTCAAAAGTGGAAGTAAATTTTGCAAAGAGCTTTGACTTACTGCCTTTGCGATTAGGGAAAGTACGGCATATGGTGTTAGTTCAATAATAAACTCTACCACATTTCCCATAACAAGATTCGCTCCGTCCACGAATTTCTTAAAGCTTCCAATCCCTTTCACTTCACATGCAGACAATTGATTATAAGATATCCCCACAAGAAGAGAAAAAATTACAATTGGAACCACTTCTCCTTTTGACCAATGCACGATTAAATTCGTTGGAAAAAGACTTGTGATCGTATCTGTAAATGCAGGTACTTCCACTGCTTGATAGTCCGTTGAAAGATCATAAACAAAACCATGTCCTATGGGAAAGACAATGGAAAAAATCAGTGCCAAAACACTCGCAATCAATGTATTTAGTAGTAAAAATAAAACAGACTTACCACCTATCTTCTTTAAATTGCTAACAGCTCCCATGTTTGTAATACTAGATATAATGCTAAATAATAAGAGTGGCACAACTACTGCTCCTATTAAGTTCGTATAAATCGTCCCAAAAATGGAATAATACCCATGAGAATTCTGAAATACAAGTCCTACTATAACACCAAAAACTACCGAAAGAAGTGTCAATACACTAAAATCTATATGCTTTTTCTTTTTTAACAAATAAATTACACTATAAAAAATAAGCACAAATACAAATGCACCTATCTCTTTTAAATTAAGGCTCATTCTCTTGCTCCTCCATTTTTATTCCTACTAATTCTATATATTTTATATGTTATAAGAAAGCTGCGATGATGTCAATATAGAATTGCAGTATAAAAATGGAATCTGCTTCGATTTATTCTACTACAAATTGATAAACTGTAGTAGTATCATATTTATCACCTTTTTTCAAAATTGGAGACGGAAACTCTTTTTCATTAATTGCATTTGGAAAATATTGTGTTTCTAAACAGAATCCAGCATAGTTTTCGTAATACATATCTTCCTTGCCTTTCACATGTTCCAAACCATTTCCTGTATACAACTGTACCCCTGGCAAATCGGAGTATACTTTCATTGTAATTCCAGATTTTGAACCTTTTGCTTCGGCTACTTTTTGAAGATTACCATCCCATCCATCAATTACAAAGTTATGGTCATATCCGTTTACAAAGCGCATTTGCTCATAATCTGACTGTAAATCATGTCCTATTATTCTTCCAGACTTAAAGTCCAATGGTGTCCCCTCCACTGCCCAAAGTTCGCCTGTAGGAATAGATGCTTTATCCTTAATTGGTGTAAATTTCGATGCTTCTATTTGCAGCCAGTGTTCTTTCACATCACCAAAGTTATGACCATCTAAATTAAAATACGTATGATTTGTCATATTTACTACTGTTGTTTGGTCACACTCTCCCTCATAATGAATTTTTAATTCATTTTCCTCTGTTAAGATATATGTTACCTTCATCAATAGATTTCCTGGATATCCTTGATCTTGGTCTGGACTTTCTAATGACAATGAAACACTATTTTCTGTCATTCCTGCAAAATCCCATACACGAAATGCATAGCTATCTGGTCCACTATGTAAGTTATTCTCTCCTTCATTTTTAGAAAGATAATATGTTTTCCCATCAAGGGTAAATTGTGCGTTTTCAATACGATTGGCTCCTCGGCCTACCGCAACACCAAAATATACTGGATTATTTTCATATCCTTTCACATCATCATATCCTAATACAACATCTGTATATTCCCCAGAAGAATTTTTCACTTTTACTGATACAATAGCTGCTCCTATATTTGCTATTTTTACCTCTGTACCTTTCTGATTTTGCAATGTGTACAAATGAATCTCCCTACCATCTTGATTTGTACCAAATATAGTTTCCTTTACACTCATAATGTCCTCTCCTATCTTAATTTTTTTATAAAACCATTATACCCCTAATCTCTTGGAATAGGAATCAATATTCTCACTTCAAACCAATTTTTTTGTAAGTCTACAGCAACAGAGCCTCCATACTTCTTTGCCGTATTTTGAATACTCTTCAAGCCATATCCATGAAATTGAATTTCTTTCTTTGTTGTAACTGGAAGCCCATTCTTAAATGCTAACTTCTCTTCACAATAATTTTCTACCCGTATTCTTAAAAATCTTTTCTGTGTTGCTACTGAAAGATGAATCAATCGTTTCTCTTCTTCCTTTAGTCTTTCAACACTTTCTACAGCATTGTCCAATAGATTGCCAAACAATGCACTAATATCCATATCCTCCATAAAGGATAGTGCCAATCCATCTGCTACACACGTAAGACTAATATTTTTATTATGACAATACAAGGTCTTGCTTGTTAATACTGCATCTAGCACCTTATTTCCCGTTTTATTTTGTGCTTCATAAATCTTAATTTCCTTTTCCATTTTATCAAGGTATGCCATTGCCTTGCTGCCATCTGCTTCTGCCTTTAACAATGCAATCTGATGTTTTAAATCATGATATTTTTGATTTACAATCTCAATACTTTCTTGAGATAACTGATAGTTTTTGTATTGCATTTGCAAGATATTCTGTAATGTATCAACTTCAAATCTCATTTGAAGTTCACGCATTTGCATATGATATGCGTACAGAACTGCCATCCCACTTAAATCTACCAATGTTCTAATAATAAACATTTCCGTTGGAAACGTACTGCTAAATGGCCCGCTTTTACTAAGATAACTCATATTACTCACTGCAAATACCGCAGACACTATAATGATAACCGTAATTAATTCCCTTTTTCCTATATATAGTTCTTGAAAATCCTTTTGCAGCGTCCTTTCTTTAAAGTATAAGAATCCAAAAATAATCCCATATACTATAAGCAAAAAACTCCATTCTATGAACTTATTTGTACGAACCTTTAAGTGCCGCACTGCATAATAATACATTTGCCACGCCAATGATGCAGCAAACTCTCCACTAATAAATACACGTGCACAATAATACCCAGCTTCTGATAAAGTAAATTCACAACATGTATAAATTGAAATTAACAAAATAACAATAACAACAAGCATACAAGGAATAAATAACCATTGCCTCACCCCATCCGTTAGTGTCATAAATATTAATAACACCACCAGACATACTCCTTGTATAAAAAACTTTTTCTTTTTTTCAAAACGATCTTTGTTCGTACATACTACAATCAACGCAGCAAGCCAGTATGCAATAGAATAATAATACCCTGGGGTATTAATCACCTCTAGTATCTTCATCTTTGTCCCCCATTCATATAATTATTTAGTGCATCCATAAATGCTTTTTTTCTAGAACGGCTAACTTGTATAATCTCTGAATGAACTTGAACATCACTTCCTTGAAACCAATCTACGTATTCTAAATTAATCAAATAGCATCTATGACAACGAAAAAATTGATTTTTATCTAGACTTCCCTCTACCTCCTTCATGGAACCATTCATACTATAATTTCCCTTCGTAGTATGATAAATCAACTCATGATTTTGTACCTCTATATAATAAATTGTGGAAACATCTAATTTTGCAACTCCATTTCTTCCCCCAATCATAAGGAAATTTGTTTTCTTCTGAGGCAATCTAGATAATGCTCTCTCAATTCTCTGTGTAAAAGCAAAATAAGATACGGGCTTTAAAACATAGTCCAATGCATCGACCTTATAGCCTTGAATGGCATACTGCGGCATATTTGTTATAAAAATAATAATAACCTCGGTATCTAACTCCCTAATCTTCTCAGCTGCTGTCATCCCATCCATGAATCTCATTTCTACATCCATTAAAATAATATCAAATTCACCTTTATATTCCGAAACAATATCCTCTCCATCTGAAAATACAGTTACCTCTATTTTTTCTGCACGTTCTTTTTCATATTCTTTCAAATAACCCTTTAGTTCTGATACATAATTGGCATCATCTTCTACCAATGCTATCTGAATCATCTAATGTCCTCCCTGTCGATTCATCTATTTTAACGTAAAAATTATAACACATTTTATAACGCCAAAATGGAGTTGTGTATAGAATATCTTAAAACATTCTATACAACAACTCCATATACTATTTTTCTATTTTTCTTTCACGATGCGGAAAAAAGAAGATATAATCGTAAATAAAACTCCAAGTAAGCAACATACCATCCCAACAATTGCACTAGATAAATCTGACATCGTCTGTGCATTTCTTTCAAAAGACAATATTGTTGCAATACTGTTTACACGCAGACTTACAAAGATTACAAAGCCTACCATTAAAAGGATTCCTGATAAAACTGGAAACGCATCTAACCATATCTTTGTGCTATCTTTTTCGGAACCTAAAATATAGATTATTTCAAAAATAATACCTACTATAATACACACGACAAGTCCCATATGAACTCCTTGATTAGAAAAATATGCCGTATTACAATTAATAAAATATGCTGTAATTCCTACAAGTCCAAATATCACCGCAAGAATAGTTAGATAAAATCCTATGGATTGTTTCTTTATAAAACTCATATTCCTATCCCCCTTAATCCGCTTTACGTTTTTTTAGATCCTTGATATACATCGCAATTGCTGCAAGCATCAATACTCCAAAAGCAACCTGTGTTCCTGTCAATACGTTATCATACCAAGTTCTTACATCTTCAATTCTAGAAGTTTCATTGATACCATCCATTGCATTAGAGTTTGCCAATGCATAATTCTGCCATAACATTACATTTTTCAAATCTTGCATCATAGATGCATCTTTGCTGACTGCCTCAGTTGTCCAATAATTCCATTTTCCACTAACTGCTTCTATTGTGTTGTCTCCCGTATTACATGTCATGGTTACACCAGAATGTACTGCCTCTTTTAATACACTATAATTTGCATCCTGAATGAAATCTTCTGACATCAATCCTAAAAATCCCCATTCTTCACGAAGGATTTCTTGTAAAAGCCCATAGTGAGCATTTCCTGCTGTACATCCTACACGGTTAAAAGTCGTCATAACTCCAATAGCACCTGCATCTTCTATACTTGCTTGTGTACCACGAAGCTCTGTTTCACGTGCTTTTTGTTCTGTCATAAATACTGCAATACCTGAACGATTGATTTCTGTATCATTAAAAGCAAAATGTTTTGGTGCAATAATACATCCATATTCCTTTCCTGCTGCGATATAAGCAGATGCTTGATATGCAGTCAAAATTGGATCCTCTGAATAATATTCATGGTTTCTTGCATTATAAGGTACACGATGCAAGTTTGTTCCAGCTCCCCAGAAAATTGGAAGATTGGACCATAGAGAATAATTTCCAATTACTGAACCATACTCTTCTGCCATTTCTTTACTAAATGTCTGTGCAATTACAGTTTCATTGCTCATTGTACCAAATTTATAATTTAAGTTCTTATCACCTGCATCTACTGCACATGGATCTTCTGAACTTGTATCAGTATTCGCATATTGACCAAGTGTATAGGAATTGATTCCATTTGGTCCATCATTTTGTACTGCCTCTGGAGAGCTAATTGACTCGATTGGTTTTGTACTTGTACCACCAAATCCTGTACGTATCATTGCCTCTTCCAATGTAATCTGATCAATCAACTGTGTCCATTTTTCATTCGTAATATCAGTCTCTCCCTTTAAATCAGCTAGTGTAAGTCCATTATCTGCACCAAATATTACAGATTCTGTATCTCCCTGCTCCTTAATTTCTAGCAGGTCATTTTGCATCACTTGAATCATTTCTTCCGTTGCAGTCATATCTTTATAAGTTTTTGGCCATGTATTTTTCCAGTCATTTCTAGATAAGTATGTAACAGTTCCTGGCATATAATAATTTAAATCTGCATCTTCCAACTGATTTTCCACAGCAGTTCCATTTTCTGTATAAGCAAATGTTGTAGAATCCAATTCTTCTAAATTCCAAACTTTAACTAAAGATGCTTTCCCTTCAGATGTCATTCCATCGGCTGTTGTCTTTCCTTGAGCTGTTAGTACATTATTGATAGCATCATGAGAACCATTTCCAATTGTAAAGTAATAATCTCCTGCATCCAAAATATAATTACCTTTTGTACCTGCTGCATTATCACATGTACTATCCCAACTTGCCATATCTTGTGCGTCTGCTGTTATAGTTACTTTTACAGATTCTCCTGGCTCTAAAGATTTCGTTTTCTCATAGTCCAATAGCTGTATTGCGGCCTTCTCCACTTGATTTTCTCTGTCATAATCTGTATATGGAAGAGAAACATAAAGCTGTACTACATCTTTTCCCGCTACATCTCCTGTGTTTGTAACTGTTACTTCTGCTGTAACTGTCTTTTCTTCTAAATTCACATCTAACTTATCCAATGTCTGAGAGAATGTTGTATAGGAAAGTCCAAATCCAAATGGATAAGAAACTTCTTTTTCATACTCCCACGCACCAGATGTACTTCCTACTGAGTCAGAAGCATTTCCCTGTCCCAATACACAATCTGCATATCTTGTCTCGTAATATTTGTAACCTGTATAAATTCCTTCTGCTTCTACTAACTCTGAATTAATTGAATAGTCAGAATCTGCATTTGTCCATTCAAAGTTTCCATAATTCTGTGCTGCTGGTGAAATAGAGTTATCCACTGCATATGTATCTGCCAAATGACCAGATGGATTTGCCTCTCCACTTAATATATCTGCTACTCCATAGAAACCGTAACCTCCTGGAAGCCCTATCTGCAAAATTGCATCAACTCCAGTATTCTTCTTAATCTCATCGATTTCCATTGCACTTGCATTATTTAAGAGTACAATAACCTTTCCATCATTCTTCTCTTTAGCTTCTACTGCTGCCTGAATAATTGCTCTTTCTGTATCAGAAAGTCCCAATGGATCTTCCTGATTCAAATTTTGTTCTGGGTTCACACCTTCTTTTCCTGGCATATAATTTGCATTTTCTCCTGCTGCACGAGCAATTGTTACTACCATAACATTATAATCATTCATACTTTCTTTCCAAGTTGAATCTGCCGCATTTAAAGTTTCTTGTGATGGCTCAAGACTTGTAAATGTTCCAGTTGTAGCAGGTGCTGTTGTACGATAGTAAGTTGTAACTCCCCATGGAAGAACAATTTCTGATTTAAACTCTTCTTTTAATCCCTCATACACAGTCTTCAGAGTTGGATTTATTTCAAATCCTTTAGCATTAAATGCCTGTACCATATCTACCGTATCTGCGTCTGTTCCTATATTTTCTGACAATGAGCTTCCAAAATCTCCTCCCTGTACTGGATAATAACTGCTAAATCCTAAAAGCGAAATCTTTTTTGTTTCTTCTTCAGAAAGTGGAAGGACTCCGTTATTTTTTAGAAGTACACTACCTTCCTCATTCATTCGTTCTCCTAAATCTTCAATTGCATCTAAAAGCTCTGTTGTGTTCCTATAATCAGATTTAAAAGTATAATCTTCTGCACTTACATTTTCTGTTACAAATTTTGTACTTTGTGTTCCTAAGAATTTATCAATATCCGTACGGAATTTATCTACAATAGCTCCTGCAGATATTGATAATGCCAAAAATGATGCTGTTGCTGTTGTCAATCCTCGCCAAACACAACGTTTTGACTTTTTCACTTTTCCTTTGTTCTCCTCCATAGTTACCTCCTCATTCGAACTTTGCCATAATATTTATTTATTTTCTTGAAGCTGCCTTGTTATTTTTGCAGCTAGCTTCTACTATTTTTGTATACTTTTCTGATTTCTCACAGCAATTTCTTCTTGCTCTGCTTTCAAATTATCTTCCACACGGAAAAATACAAATAAAATTACTGCACAAATTACATATGCAATTGTTTCAAACCAAATATAACTAATAGAAA
>JAHLFA010000023.1 GCA_018883985.1 Candidatus Ruminococcus intestinipullorum
CGGCAGCGTCAGATGTGTATAAGAGACAGCTGTTGCACTGGCCTTGGAGTCACCTCCACCGGACGTTATCCGGCATCCTGCCCTGCGAAGCCCGGACTTTCCTCGTCTGTAACCTTTCGGTATTTACAGCCGCGATTGTCTGTCTTACTTAATATTCTTTCCCATTATACTATGTGAGAGGACGAATGTCCAACAAAATTTTATCCTCTATTAAACTATTTCCGTCCGCTGCTGTTGTAGCAAGTAAATCACATCGCTCATTCTGAGGATGACCATCATGCCCTTTTACCCAATGAAAACTAACTTGATGTTTTTCTTTCACTGCTAAAAGCCGTTTCCATAAGTCCACATTTTTTACAGGTTCATTTTTCCCGCGTTTCCAACCTTTTTTGACCCAATTTTCAACCCAATGCTGGTTGAATGCATCTACTACATACTTTGAATCCGAATAAACCTCTACCTCACAAGGTCTATTTAATGCCTCTAGCCCCACAATTACAGCCATTAATTCCATACGATTATTGGTAGTCTTAATATAGCCTTGGGATAATTCTTTAAAATGCAACTGACCTTTTGTATCTATATACTCTAAGATTGCCCCGTACCCTCCTGGACCATCTGGATTCCCTCGGGCTGCACCATCCGTATATAATTTCACATGCATGCTTATATCTCCATTTCTATCTTCTAAAATTCTAGTGAAATGCATTGCCCCTCTTCTTCAACGGCAATGATTTTTTCACCATATTTCTTTATCTCTTCTTCTGATTTTAATTGAGCTAAACAATCATAATTTCCCCAAAAATGCATAGGAAATACATATTTACTTTCTGTCTGCTCTAGGAAATAATGCAAACCTAAGCTATAAGCATTACCCAATCTAGGATCAACAGGTACAAATGCAATATCTATCTTCTCTTTCGCAAGTTTATCGATTTCACATTTATAATTTTGTTCCATATGGGAATTGTATTCATCAGGTTCCCCGTCCCAATGCCACCAGTTTAAATCACCTGCGTGATAAAGAACTATGTCATCATACCTTACAAGAAATGCAACCCCTTCATCTGTAGAACGTAACGTTTTTATTCTACTACTTCCTACAGAAATCTCTTCATTTGGATTTACATAAATTGTATCTTCTTTTTCAAACTTTTCAGCCTTTACATCTGAAGATATAACAAACCATATATTTTCTATTTGAGAACGCAACTGAAAAATTTCTTCCCTATAATGATCATAATGTCTATGACTTACAAACACATACAATTCCTTTTTCAAGTCAAACTTAGGCAAAGCTCCTTCATAATAATCAAATAGAAAATACGCTTGCTCCATCTCCACAAGGAAACCACTATGTCCTAAATACTTCACCTTTATCATAAATTCAACATCTCCACAGCTTGTGTCAATTCTGGAAGTATATATTCTAAACTTCCTTGTGCCATCTGTACTTCTTCTGAAAGGTTTAACATCACAGTAGTTCCTCTAATACCTGCAACTGCTCTATTTAACATCGCATTTTTTTTATATCGCAGCATATATGCTCGAATAGCCTCTGGAATTCCTGGTAAAAGACGATCCGCAACTTCTGACAAAGCATCTGGTGCACAATCACTTTGTGTATACCCTACAGCTCCTGTCGTTAAAATTAAATCTGCTGAATGATCATCTGCAACTCTCTTTAGTATAGAAGCTGCAACCTTTTGATCTCTTGGAATAACACGAACAGCTATAACTTCATATCCGATTTGTTCCAACATTCTCTTTAATACAAGCCCTGTCTGACTCTCTTTTTTTGCAACGTACCCTTCTGTATCTAATGTAAAAATTGCCGCTTTCATCTATTGTACTCCTTTCTACTGCTCCTAAATAATAATACAAACTAAACCACCATTACTATCATTCACAATCTTTTGCATCGTATCTTGCAATTTAATCTGACTTTCTTCATTAATCATAGTAATTTTATTTCGCATACCATCCATAACCAAATCTTCTATGGATTTTCCAAAAATATTCGTTCCCCATACTCCTTCTGTTGTTTCACTTTCTGCTTTAATATATTCTACCAAATCCTGTGCCTGCTTTTCACTACCTACAATTGGTGCAATCTCTGTTTCTATATTTGCACGAATCATATGAATAGAAGGTGCCTCGGAACGAATCTTTACTCCATATTTGCTGCCTTGCTTAATAATAACAGGCTCATCTAACGTAATCTCTTCTTTCTTAGGTCGAACAACTCCATACCCTTTCATCTTAACATCAGCAAAAGCATCTTTAATCTGTGTATATTCTTCTCGAATAGCAGACAATTCTTTCATTGCTGAAATCAATTCATATTCTCCACTAATTTGTGTTCCAGTTAGTTCACTTAAAACTTCATAATAATAGCGTTCAAAAAACTCTATTTTAATTTGAACTTTTCCAGTATCCATTTCAATTTTATCTATTGTTACTTTTTCTATGTAGGGACTTTCTGTTTGAAGATCTATTTGTGCCGCACTGCGTACATCTTCCATGTTATCCAAAATCACCTTTATATGTTCTAAAAGCTCTGATTTTATTTTATGCTCCATAGGAAGCATTTCTACCCATTTTGGAATATAAAATTCTATCTCAGAAATTGGAAACTCATACAAAACCTGTTTCATAATGTCATGAATGTCCTCTGTTCTAAGCTGTTCACAATTCACTGGAAGGACACTCACTTGATACTTCTCCTGAAGTTCTTTCGAGAGATTTCTTGCTTCATTACTTTGTGGTTTTTGTGTATTCAATAAAACAACAAATGGTTTTCCTATGGATTGTAATTCCTTTACTGTTTTTTCCTCTGCTGGAATATAGCTTTCCCTTGGAAGTTCTCCTATACTACCATCTGTAGTAACTACAATCCCTATGGTAGAATGACCATGAATTACTTTTTGTGTACCAATTTCTGCCGCCTTTGTAAAAGGAATTTCATAATCAAACCATGGAGTTTTTACTTGACGCTCTACATGATTTTCCACATGGCCAGATGCCCCATCCACCATATATCCTACACAGTCTATTAGTCGAATTTTTACCTCAACATCTTCTGAAAGCTGTATTTTAGCTGCTTCCTTTGGAACAAATTTCGGTTCTGTTGTCATAATTGTGACACCAGAAGCAGACTGTGGCAACTCATCTTTTGTTCTCTCTTTTGCGTGTTCATCTGTCATATTAGGAATCACTAATACATCCATAAAGCGTTTGATAAATGTTGACTTGCCTGTCCGCACAGGCCCCACAACTCCGATATAAATATCTCCCTTAGTTCTGGCTTTTATATCATTGTATAACTGAAATGAATCCATAGACAATACCCCCTTGTTATGCTGATATCAATATATGCATAACAAAAAAGGAATATTCCATCTCAAAGGTTAACTATCTTTCCCCCATGGCAAAGATGCACTTTCACTTTTTGACTCCCTTTGCATTAATTCATCTACTGCTACCTTTGGATCCTTGCCTTCAAAAAGTACAGCATTGACTTGTTCAACAATTGGCATTGGAACTTGATATTTTTCGGAAAGCTTTTTAGCAGCCTTTGCTGAATAAACACCTTCTACCACCATTTTTACTTCGTCCATTGCCTCTTGCATACTCTTTCCTTGCCCTATCAAATACCCAGCTTTTCTATTTCGACTATGTACACTTGCACAAGTAACAATCAAATCGCCAATACCTGTAAGACCTGTAAATGTTTCAATGTGACCGCCCATTTTTACTCCCAATCTTGCTATTTCAGCAATTCCTCTTGTAATCAAGGCAGCCTTTGTATTATCTCCATACCCAAGTCCATCTGCAATTCCTGCTGCCAAAGCAATCACATTCTTTAAGGAACCACCTAACTCAATTCCAAGAATATCTGGGCTTGTATAAACACGAAATACTTTACTTATAAATGCTTTCTGTAAATACTCTGCTGTTTTTCGTGATTTTGCTCCAACAACACACGTTGTAGGTAATTTTCTCCCAACTTCTTCTGCATGACTTGGTCCAGAAAGTACAGCCACATCTGCCTGTGGAATTTCTTCTTCAATCTGCATAGACAATGTAAGTAGCGAATCTTCTTCTATTCCTTTTGCTACGTCTACAATAATTTGTCCATCTGTCACAAACTGCTTCATATTTCTTGCTGTCTGCCTTGTATATGGAGATGGTACTGCAAGGACAAGAAAGTCTTTCCCTTCAATTGCCTCCCTCATATCATTTGTAATTTCTATCTCTTTTGAAATTGCTACATTAGGCAATTTTGTGAGATGTTCTCTTTTTTCAGATAACATCGCAACCTCTTTGGCATCAATAGACCATATTGTCACCTGATGACCATTATCATGAAGCAAAACAGAAAGTGCAGTTCCCCAACTTCCTGCTCCTAGTACACCTACTTTTGCCATATTGCTCCTCCTTTTCTTTCTCTTACTTTGTCTTTTTTACACCAATTTTATTTTCTGTTCCCTGAAGTAATCGTACTATATTTGCTCGATGTCTCCACCATGCTAAAGCCATTAAAAGGAACGTAACTA
>JAHLFA010000001.1 GCA_018883985.1 Candidatus Ruminococcus intestinipullorum
GTTTGTAATAGCTACAACCTTCTTTAATTTTTTATAAATAAAATTAAAAAAAGATATAGAAAAATAAAATTTAACAAAACGCACAAAAATATTATAAAAAATATTTAAAATACATGAAAAATATACATAAAAAATCGGTTTGTAACTTGACGTGTTTTATTGACAAGTTTAAAATGGTAATAGAAACAGTGCAAAACTTTATGTTAGGAGGTCGTTACAATGGCAACAAAATGGGTGTATATGTTTACTGAAGGTGATGCATCAATGAAGAACCTATTGGGGGGGAAAGGTGCGAATCTTGCGGAAATGACAAATTTGGGGCTACCAGTACCACAGGGATTTACTGTTACAACAGAAGCCTGTACACAGTACTACAAAGATGGCCGAAAGATTAATGATGAGATCATGAATCAAATTATGGAAGCAATCGAAAAGTTAGAGGCAATAACAGGGAAGAAGTTTGGGGATAAGGAAAAGCCATTGCTTGTATCAGTTCGTTCAGGGGCAAGGGCTTCCATGCCAGGAATGATGGATACTATTTTGAATCTTGGATTAAATGAAGAAGTCGTAGAAACATTGGCAAAAAAATCAGGAAACCCTCGCTGGGCTTGGGATTGTTATAGAAGATTTATACAGATGTATTCCGATGTTGTAATGGAAGTTGGGAAGAAGCATTTTGAAGAACTAATTGATAAAATGAAAGAACGAAGGGGAGTTACTCTCGATGTAGACCTAACAGCAGAGGATTTGAAAATATTATCAGGGCAGTTTAAAGATGAGTATAAAGAAAAAGTTGGCACAACATTTCCAGTAGATGCAAAGGAACAACTGATGGGAGCAGTGAAAGCGGTATTTCATTCTTGGGATAATCCAAGAGCTAATGTATATCGTCGTGATAATGATATTCCGTATTCTTGGGGAACGGCTGTTAATGTTCAAATGATGGCATTTGGGAATATGGGAGATGATTGTGGCACAGGTGTCGCATTTACAAGAGATCCTGCAACAGGAAAGAACGGACTTTTTGGTGAGTTTCTTACAAATGCACAGGGAGAAGATGTAGTTGCCGGAGTGCGTACTCCTATGCATATATCAGAGATGGAAGAGAAATTTCCAGAAGCTTTTGCACAGTTTAAGAATGTATGTAAAACATTAGAGTCACATTATAGAGATATGCAGGATATGGAATTTACGGTAGAGCATGGTAAGTTGTATATGTTGCAAACACGTAATGGTAAGAGAACAGCACAAGCTGCTCTAAAGATTGCATGTGATTTGGTGAAGGAAGGCATGAGAACAGAAGAAGAGGCAGTGGCAATGATTGACCCAAGGAATTTGGATGCATTGCTTCATCCTCAATTTGATGCAGCAGCACTAAAAGCAGCTACACCTATAGGAAAAGCACTTGGGGCATCTCCAGGGGCTGCATGTGGTAAAATTGTATTTACAGCGGATGATGCAGTTGAGTGGGCAAATCGAGGAGAAAAAGTAATCTTAGTTCGTTTGGAAACTTCACCAGAAGATATTACAGGCATGAAATCAGCTCAGGGAATTCTTACAGTTCGTGGTGGAATGACTTCTCATGCCGCTGTAGTAGCACGAGGGATGGGTACATGTTGTGTATCTGGTTGTGGCGATATTATAATGGACGAAGAGAATAAAAAGTTTATATTATCGGGAAAAGAGTATCATGAAGGTGATTCTATTTCCTTGGATGGATCTACGGGAAATATTTATGACGGTATTATTCCAACAGTAGACGCTACAATTGCAGGAGAGTTTGGCACAATTATGAGTTGGGCAGATAAGTATAGAACAATGAAAGTTCGTACAAATGCTGATACACCAGAAGATGCCAAAAAGGCACGTGAGCTTGGAGCGGAAGGAATTGGGCTTTGTCGAACCGAGCATATGTTTTTTGATGGAAATAGAATTGATGCATTTCGTGAAATGATTTGCTCAGATACAGTGGAAGAGCGGGAAGCTGCTTTAGAAAAAATTCTTCCAGTACAACAAAGTGATTTTGAAGCCTTATATGAAGCTTTAGAAGGGAACCCAGTAACCATTCGCTTTTTAGATCCACCACTTCATGAGTTTGTACCAACGGAAGAAGCAGACATTAAGAAATTAGCTGATACGCAGGGAAAGACTGTAGAGCAGATTAAAGCGAGAATAGCATCTTTGCATGAGTTTAACCCAATGATGGGACATCGTGGATGTCGATTGGCTATTACATACCCTGAAATTGCTAAGATGCAGACAAAGGCAGTAATACGTGCAGCAATCAATGTGAAGAGGAAACATCCAGACTGGAATGTGAAACCAGAAATTATGATTCCACTTGTTGGGGATGTTAAAGAATTTAGATATGTGAAAAAGTTTGTTGTTGAAACAGCAGATGCAGAAATTGAAGCTGCTAGAAGTGATTTGGAATATGAAGTTGGAACTATGATTGAAATTCCAAGAGCTGCTCTTACAGCAGATGCAATCGCAAAGGAGGCAGATTTCTTCTGTTTTGGTACTAATGATTTAACACAGATGACGTATGGTTTTTCACGAGATGATGCTGGTAAATTCTTAGATGCATATTATGAAACTAAGATTTTAGAAAATGATCCGTTTGCTAGATTAGATCAAATAGGTGTAGGACAATTAATGGAAATGACGATTGCATTAGGAAAGCCAGCAAATCCTGATTTACATGTAGGAATTTGTGGAGAGCATGGTGGAGATCCTAGCTCTGTAGAATTTTGCAATAAATTGGGATTGGATTATGTGTCTTGTTCCCCATTCCGTGTACCAATAGCAAGACTTGCAGCAGCACAGGCTGCAATCAATAACAAGTAATACACCGTATAGAATAGGTGTGGAAACTTAATTAGTTTCAATAACAGAACCCCTTACGCAATGAAAGCGTAAGGGGTTTTTTGTCAATTTTTTTTAAATTTTTGTCATGTATTTTTTTATATCTCTTATAACTGTAGCTGGATTAGTTGTATTAGGAATTATGTCTGATAGGTATTTGCGGATTTTTTTATAAATAGGTTTGTACAAAACAAGAAAATCATCTAGTTCATAGCAACCGCTAAGGGATGCTAATTTTTTCATATCTTTTAAAGGTTTAAAAAATACAAAATGTGCTTTAGGAATATATTCAGTAGTTAGAAAAATTTTTTTGAAATATTCCATTTTTGTTTCGTTTTCTACAATTAAAAAAATAGTATTTTCTAAATTGATATTTTTAGGAACACATCGTTCTAAAAATCTATAAATATGGTTATCACTAGTAAATTTATCACATGGATAGAGGTTTAGAGTTCTGTAATTTGTTGAAAAATCATTTTTACATTCAAATCTCATAGGTAATATATGAGAAAATTTTGTTCCTTCTAATTTCAAAAAACGAATGAACCATAAAAAGATATGGCAGTTATTTGAATTAAGGTTTGCAGAAGAAGTTAAAAAGTGCAAATGGCTAGGAACGTGATAACTTGAAAGAGCCTTTTGTATTGTGGATAAGGCAATCTTTTTTTTATATACAATTTCTATATAAAGGGATATAATTTCATCTGTCTCTTATACACATCTCCGAGCCCACGAGACCC
>JAHLFA010000024.1 GCA_018883985.1 Candidatus Ruminococcus intestinipullorum
CGTCAATTCCACATATTACCCTTGCAATCGAAGAATGGTTCGGATTGCTTGGGTATATTGAGGGAAAAGATAAAAAGCTAAAAACGGAACTGATGCAAAAAGTAGGTGAAATCTTAGCTTTAGGTAGAGGGATCGGAAATGGTATTGGTGTCATTGTATTAGTTCAAAGAGCGGATAGCAGTAATTTTTCGGCAGGGAGTCGAGAGCAATTTCAAAATATTTGTTCCTTTGGTAGAATCTCAAAAGAGCAGAAAAATATGTTATTTGCAGGGGAAGAATTAGAAGAAATGAAAAACTATTCCTCTGGACAAGGTCTTGTATTAATTGATGGACAAGGGGGAATGGAAGAAATTATCGTTCCTTGGGTTCCAGAACAGGAGAAAATGTTAAATGTTATTTTACAACATATGCAAAAACAACCATCACTAAAAGAATTAGCCAATCAGGGATAGGTCAATGGATTGCGTGGGCTTTGCACATGCAAGACGTTGACGACATTCCCTGAAAGGGAATGAGAGCAGAGGTCGGGTGTAGTATTACCCCGACTTCTGTGTTAGTGTCAAAAAGAACAAAAATAACGGAAAATCAAGGGATACAAGCGATATTTTATTTGTGTCAGAACAGTGTCAAAGGCATAGAAAGGAGAAAAATGAATAAAAATACAAGAAGTAGAAAGCAGCAATTGACTTTCAATAATCCACATAAATTTAAAGATTGTTCCCATGAAGGAATTAGAGGAAGTTTACAAAAATGGGAAAATATTATTTATTGGTGTATGTGTGATGAAATCGGGGCAAAAGAACAAACACCACATACTCATTTATATATTGAATTTAAAAACCCCATTTATTTTTCTAGTCTAAAAAAAGTATTTCCTTATGCTCATATTGAGCAAGCAAAAGGTTCAGCACAACAAAATAGAGACTATATTAGAAAAGAGGGAAAATGGGAAAATTCAGAAAAGGAAACGACTAATTTAAAAGATACTTTCGAAGAATGGGGAGAGATGCCACAATACAGTCAAGGAAAAAGAAATGATCGGGCAGAGTTATATCAAATGATTAAAGATGGATTAACTAATACACAAATTTTAGAAGTGAATCCAGACAATATTTTAAATCTCCATCAGATTGATAAGGCAAGAGTCGATATTTTAGCAGAGAAATATCGTACGGAACGAAGAGTTGATTTACAAGTAATCTATGTATGTGGAAAAACTGGAACTGGAAAATCAAGAGGGATTTTAGATACACATGGGGATGCAAATGTATGCCGTGTAACAGACTATAAAAATCCTTTTGATAGTTACTACGGTCAAGATGTTCTCGTATTTGAAGAATTTCGTAGCGATCTAACAATTGGAGCTATGCTCAATTATCTTGACATTTATCCATTCCAACTTCCTGCACGATATAACAACAAGCAGGCTTGTTATCATTTTGTGTATATCGTGTCGAATTGGAATCTGGAAGACCAATACCCTAATGTATATCAAGAGCAAAAGGAAACGTATATGGCATTTTTACGAAGGATTCATAAAGTACGAATTTACGAAGATATGGGTGTTTATACAGAATATACCCTAAAAGAGTATTTTGAAAGGTTAGATCGGGAGCATAATCCTTTCGAAAAATGAAACAAAATTTCTACCACTCAATAGATGATATGTCTTTTCTCTTGAAAAAAACAACAAACTGCGATATAGTGATCTTAGACAGTGTATATGAGATTATTATGTCAACGAAAAGAGAAGAAGTTAAAAAAATACATCCATATGCCATTACACCGCCAACAGATAAAAGTAAACGTTGGCAAACACATTATAAAGATAAGGATGGAAAAAGGAAAGGGCTTAGAGCTAGTACAGAAGAAGACTTGCTTGATAAGTTGGTTAAAATTTATTATACCGATCCAAAAGAAGAAGCAATAACATTCTATGAATTATATGAAGAATGGCTCGTGTATAAACGTTCGGTAACCAATAGTCCAAATACGATTATAAGACATCAGCAACACTATAAGAAATATTTTGAAAGCTCATGTTTACATAATATGAAACTTTCGAAGATGGATGAATTACTGTTAGAGCAAGAATCCAATCGAATTGTTCGGGAATATAATCTTTCCAGAAAAGAATGGGGCAATATCAAGACAATTTTAAATGGAATGTTTCAATATGCCTATCGCAAAAAATATATCTCTGAAAATCCTATGGAACATATAAAGATTCTTGTAAAGTTTCGACAAATAGTAAAAAAGACAGGGAAGACAGAAACCTACAACTCAAAAGAATTAGAAGACTTGAACAGATATTTAGATGCTATGTTTGTAGAAACGAATGATAGTTCATTTCTAGCTGTAAAACTCAATTTTTTACTTGGCTTACGTGTCGGAGAGCTTGTGGCATTAAAATGGAGCGATATTACGGATAAAAAACATATTCATATCGTTCGAGAAGAAGTACGAGATCAAGAGAACAATAAGTATACTATAGTAGAACATACGAAAACAAATACCGATCGTTATGTGGTACTAGTTTCTAAAGCATTAAAAATATTAGAATCCATCGAAAGAAAAAGCGAATTTATTTTTACTCGAAATGGCGAAAGACTAAACTCAAGACAGATAGCGTATGTTCTTGAAAAATATGCAGAGCGTCAAGGACTTCCTGTGAAGTCTACTCACAAGATGCGAAAAACTTATGCAAGTAATTTAAACGCCAATAATGTTCCATTAGATGCTATCAGAGAACAACTCGGACATAGTGAACTGACGACAACATTATCTTATCTTTATAATCCTTTAACAGAAGAAGAAACATTTGATTTAATCGAAAAAGCATTATAAAAAAAGTGTCTCCAAGTGTCTCCAATATTTGAGGACATAAAAAAATCGGAAACCCAGTATTTCTGCGGTTTCCGAAAAACAAAAAAAGCACGAGACGGGATTCGAACCCGCGACCCTCGCCTTGGCAAGGCGATACTCCACCACTGAGCCACTCGTGCAAAGAGCGGGTGATGGGAATCGAACCCACGTATCTAGCTTGGAAGGCTAGTGTTCTACCATTGAACTACACCCGCATATTCATTTTTCATTTCTTTTCATGTCGTTTGACACTCAACTATTTTACATCATTTTCATCATTCTGTCAAGAACTTTTTTATTTCTGATGTTTTCTCAAGGAATGTTTTCTTATTTCCTTTCGACGTAGTATACTATATCATAATTTCTACTTCTTGGCAAGAGTTTTTTTCTAATTTTTTTAAAAATTTTAACTCTCTATATTTTCATGAATTTTTATCATAAAAACAACTCTTATGTTTTTCTTCTCTACCATATGCACATCGTCCGCATATAGTGCTTTTTTATGC
>JAHLFA010000002.1 GCA_018883985.1 Candidatus Ruminococcus intestinipullorum
CATTTAACCTCCCCATAGCGGCTTCTAATGATAACTCCTCAATCCAGTTTTCTTCCTTATTCTTCTTATCACTTACTTGGTCCATCACATACAATGCATCTCCACTGTCATTATATACTGGTTCATGTAAGCTCATCGGAATTTGAATTGCATCCAAAGCAAGCACAATATCTTCTTTAGAAATTCCTATTTCTTCTGCAATTTCCTGTACTGTTGGCTCCTTTAGGTTTTTCTTCATATATCCCTCTTTCGCATAAATTGCTTTATATGCAATATCTCTTAAAGACCTGCTTACCCGTATTGAACTATTATCACGCAAATACCTTCGTATCTCGCCTATAATCATTGGAACAGCATACGTTGAAAATTTCACCTCTCTGCTTGGATCAAAATGGTCCACTGCTTTCATAAGACCAACACATCCGATTTGAAACAAATCATCTGCATTTTCATTGGCATTAGAAAACCTTTTAATTACACTAAGCACAAGCCTTAAATTCCCCTTAATATATTCTTCCCTAGCTTCCTCATCCCCCTCTTTTATTTTGGCAAATAGTTTTATTTTTTCCTCTTCCCTTAGAAGTGGCAATTTTGCCGTATTAACACCACATAGTTCTACTTTATTGATAACCACTTTAAGAATCCTCCTATTAGTATGTTTTATCAACTACTATTAGAAGAATTCTCATTCTTTTGGTTCCCTATGCATTTTTTGGAAAAATTTTAAAACTTTTACTCCTTGACTTTCTTATGAATCCCAACGTTCCCATTTTTCTACTAAGTTATGAATTTGACTTTCAAATTTTGCCTTATCTTTATTGGATAATCCTTCATTCTTATAAATAATATCCAGTAATCGGTTTCCTTCTGCAAGTAAACGTTCAAATGCAGCATCAGCTTTTTTCTGAGCTGCCTTTTTCTGCTTAATTGGAATGCAAACCCCTTCGTTTAAAATAACATTCTGCTCTAAATCGAGAACTCCATTTGGATATGGTGCCCATGCCAAATATCCATATTTTTCTTTTACACTTTGTGCAAACTCCTCAGTTACTGTATCTTCTCCATGTACAATACATACTCTTTCTATTGGAGTTCTAAATCCACCTAACCAGTCCAAAAGACCATTCATATCTGCATGACCACTAATTCCATGTAAACTTTCAATTCTTGCATGAACTTCAATAGGCTCCCCAAAAAGCTTTATATTCTTCTCCCCTTCTAAAAGTCTTCTTCCTAATGTTCCATTTGCCTGATAACCAACAAACAAAATCGTACATTCTTTTCTCCATAAATTATGCTTTAAATGATGACGAATACGACCAGCATCACACATTCCTGAAGCAGAGATAATTACCTTTGGTTTTTCTATAAAATTTATTTGCTTAGAATCTTCACTTGTTACGGATGTTTTTAATCCTGAAAATACCAGAGGATTAATTCCCGCATCCACAAGACGCATCGCATCCTCATCAAAACACTCTCTCATATTTTTTGTAAATACCTTTGTCGCTTCAATTGCCAATGGGCTATCTAGATATACTTCAAAATCTGGATATGCTTTTAATAAATTTTTCTCCTTAATTTCCCGAATAAAGTATAACAACTCTTGCGTTCTTCCCACTGCAAAAGATGGAATTACTAAATTCCCACCTGCATCAAATGTTTCTTTCAAAATTCTTGTAAATTCAGAAACATAATCTATCTTTTCTTTTGAATGGACTCGGTTCCCATATGTAGATTCCATTACAACATAATCCGCTGATTCTGTATAGGTTGGGTCTTTAATAATTGGCTGATCTAAATTTCCCACATCCCCTGAAAACACAATTTTTTTGGATATATCCCCCTCTGTAACCCATACCTCAATACTAGAAGACCCTAACAAATGTCCTACATCTGTAAATCGAATTTCAACCCCTTCACAAACATGAATACGTTCACCATATTGACAAGGAACCAATAATTCTATTGCATGTTGGGCATCTTCCATGACATATAATGGCTCAAATTCTGGTTTACCTGCTCGTCGTCCTTTTCTATTTCTCCACTCTGCTTCAAACTCTTGAATATGTGCACTATCTCGAAGCATAATATTACAAAGATCTGCTGTTGCAAATGTAGTAAAAACCTGCCCCTCAAAGCCTTGTTTACAAAGCAATGGAATACAACCCGAATGGTCAATATGTGCATGCGTTAACAATACATAATCAATTTGATTTGCTTTGATTGGAAGTCCTGGATTTTCATACAAATTAGGACCTTGCTCCATACCACAATCAATCAAAATATTTTTCCCCGCTGCTTGAAGAAGATGACAGCTTCCAGTTACCTCATGAGCTGCCCCTACAAATGTCAATTTCATACTCCTGTCACCATCCTGTCCTTTTTCTTTATTGTAACACGTTTATAGCGTTTGGCATACTAATTTTCACTCATAGCGACTGATTTCTCTTTTCAGCCTTTGCATAATTTTCTTTTCTAAACGTGAAATATAGGATTGTGATATTCCCAATATATCGGCTACTTCCTTTTGTGTTTTTTCTTCCCCATCTGGATTTCCCAATCCAAATCTCATATTTACGATAACCTTTTCTCTAGAAGATAGTTTGCTAATTGCTTTGACTAACATTTTTTTCTCTGCTTCATTTTCCAAATCTTTATAAATAGTATCTTCTTCTGTTCCTAAAATATCAGAAAGCAATAGTTCATTTCCATCCCAGTCTACATTAAGAGGCTCATCTATAGATACCTCTAACTTTGTTTTACTATTTCTCCGTAAATACATTAAAATTTCATTTTCAATGCAACGAGAGGCATATGTAGCAAGCTTAATATTTTTTTCAGGATTAAATGTATTAATAGCTTTAATCAAACCAATGGATCCAATGGAAATTAAATCTTCTACTCCTACTCCTGTATTATCAAATTTTTTTGCTATGTAGACAACTAATCTTAGATTATGTTCAATTAATACTTTTTTAGCATCCTCATCTTCTAGTGAACCTAGTTTCTTTATTGCAGCCGACTCCTGCTCTAGCTCCAATGGTGCTGGCAATATGTCTGTACCACCTATATAATGTATCTCCGACTGACTTGGAAATAAAATTCCTTTCAAACTTGATACTACTTTCCATTTAATCTTTTGTGGTAATATTGTTTTTGCATTCATCTTCTCTTCCTCCTAATATTTCAGGGTTTACAATCATTTGATATTCTTTTTGACTAGAAATTTTTACTTGACTAATTCCAATAACTGGTTTTAAAACCCATCTATTTTTAGCCATGTGAATACACATCTTTTCAATCTCACAAACGGAAAGTTCCCCACACGCTCCTACCGTTCTATACGGAATTTTACGAAACTTTCCTTGCTCGTTCTCTGAAAATATATGCTTTGCATATTCTTGATCTAAAATACAAACCATCTTTTGTGTTGCTTCATCTACTAAAATATTTCCTGTATCAAATAAGGCACGAACTTTATATTTTTTTCCTTCTATATATAATGTAATTTCACAATATTTGCTTTCATATTTTTGAAGCTTTGATAAGAACCTCCATGACCCATATATGGCATAATAACTTAGCACTGCAATAACAAAATATATACTTCCTTGTCTTATATAAGGACGAAAGAGTTGTAAGATTCCGCCTAATGAAATGGACAATATGTATAATAAAATTAATGCTCGGAAAAATTCAGCTCTATTATGAATCTCTAAAGCAATAAATAACATCACTATTTGTACAAAGGAATGAAATAAAATTAATTTTACAATTTCTGCAATAGGCAACACCATGATAAAACACGTACAAAATGAACCTGTCATTCCTCCCAAAAATATTCTTCCTAATTTTCCTGGAAGTTTTAAGATTGTTTTTATTGCTAGAAGTAAGATAGAATCCATCATAAAGTTTACAAAAAATAATATATCTATGTACAATTCATAATACATATTCCTCCCTCTCTTTGCTCTTATATGGCTAAATATGAAACATACTCATTATACGAAACATGCTATCTGAAATTTGTCGGAAGATGATACAATCATTTACTTTATTTCGACAAAAAAAGGACAAGCTCTCTACCGAAAACTTGTCCTTTTTTATATTTATTTTTTAAAGAAATCTGGAATTTTAATTGACTGCTCTTTTACTGTACTTGTTGGTACTCTCTGTTGCATCGTAGGAACTCCAACAGCTCCAGAAGGATTGTACTCTGTTCCTGGTGCTGTTCTTTGATACTTATCTGTATTTGGAAGAATAGAGCCCATCTTCTGCTGTCCTTCTAATCTTGCTTTTAACTTTGAAGAACTTCCTCCCACATTATGCAAGCCTGTTGCAATAACTGTAATGGTTGCTTCGTCAGACTTCATATCGTCATACATTGCACCAAAGATAATATTTGCATTTTCACCTGCAAGTTCCTGTACATAATCTGCAGCATCTGATGCATCCATCAATGTAATATCACCAGAAATATTGATAATTACGTGAGATGCTCCCTGAATTGTAGTTTCTAACAATGGACTTGCCACAGCCTGTTTTACAGCTTCTAATGCTTTATCATCACCACGACCTTGTCCAATACCAATATGTGCAATTCCTTTGTCTTTCATAACAGTTTGAATATCTGCAAAGTCCAAATTAATTAATGATGGTACATTAATCAAATCTGTAATACCTTGGATACCCTGTTGAAGAACCTCATCCGCCTTTTTCAAAGCCTCTGGCATTGTTGTTCTTCTGTCTACAACCTCTAAAAGTTTGTCATTAGGAATAACAATCATGGTATCTACATTTTCTTTTAATTTATCAATACCTGACAAGGCATTCGCCATTCTTGTACGAGATTCAAAACGGAAAGGCTTTGTTACTACAGCTACGGTCAATGCTCCTTGCTCTTTTGCAATACGTGCGACTACTGGAGCGGCCCCCGTACCAGTTCCACCGCCCATACCACAAGTTACGAATACCATATCAGCGCCCTTTAAAGCTGCGGATATCTCTTCTGCACTTTCTTCAGCTGCCTTCTCGCCTACTTCTGGTTGTGCTCCTGCACCAAGCCCCTTAGTCAATTTTTCACCAATCTGCATCAATGTTGGTGCTTTACATAACTGAAGTGCCTGTTTATCTGTATTCACGGCTATAAATTCTACACCTGCAATTTGTTCGTCAATCATGCGGTTTACTGCATTATTACCACCGCCTCCAACTCCTACAACAATTATTCTTGCAGCTGCTTCTGATTCATTCGTCTTAATTTCTAACAAGGGTAGTTCCTCCTTCGTCGTCCTATTAACCTTATTTTATATATCCCAATAATATATATATA
>JAHLFA010000003.1 GCA_018883985.1 Candidatus Ruminococcus intestinipullorum
GAAAGATTATGCAAATTTAGATGAATTAAAGGAGCATTATCAAAGAGGTGGGCTAGGAGATATGAAAGTAAAACGTTTCCTAAATAATGTTTTACAAGCAGAGCTTGAGCCTATAAGAAACAGAAGAAAAGAATACCAAAAGGATATCCCATATGTATATGAGATTTTAAAAAGAGGAAGTGAAAAAGCAGAAAGAGTAGCAGAGCAAACATTAAGAGATGTAAAAGCTGCTATGAAAATCAATTATTTTGAAGATCAAGAATTAATTGCACAGCAGGCAGAGAGATTTAAAGAAGAAAATAATTAATAAATTATTGGAGCAGTTGGAAGACCCAACTGCTCCAGTTTTCTATAAATCATCAATTAAAGCAGTACTTTTTGCATAGGCAGTACTTTTAGCCTCAAAGAAGTCTGTTTTTACCATATTTGCATTTGAATACTGACTGACCCATCTCATGCTTTCAGGTTCTTTTTCGAAACCTGGGTAAATAGGGTCAAATCCAAGACTTGTAAAACGTAGATTGCCTAAATATTGAATATATTCTGTAATCATTTCCTTTGTAAGGCCTGCAATTTGATCTCCAATTACATAATGTCCCCATGCAATTTCTTGTCGAACACCCTCCATCATCATTTCTTTTAAAATTTGGATTGTATCTTCAGTAAAAAGTTCAGGTTCTTCTTTTTGTAACTCTAAAATCATATTTCTAAATAACCATAAATGTGTATTTTCATCACGATTAATGTAACGAATTTCTTGAGCAGAACCAGGCATTTTTCCATTTCTGCTTAGATTGTAGAAGAACATAAATCCACTATAAAAATAAATTCCTTCTAAAATATAATTTGCCATCATAACTTTTAGCAGGTGAAAAGGAGTTTTGTTCTTTTGAAATTCGTTATATAAATTACCAATAAAAGTATTTCGTTGTAGAAGATGTTCATCTGTTTTCCATTGATAAAGTATATCATTTCTTTCCACAGGACTACAAATACTATCTAGCATATAACTATAACTTTGGCTATGCACACATTCCTGAAAGGCCTGAATAGAAAGGCATAAATTAATTTCATTTGCCGTAATATATTCGCCAATACAAGGAAGATTTGCAGTTTGGATAGAGTCTAAAAAAACCAAAAAGCTTAAAATTTTATCATAGGCAGAGCGTTCCTGTGGGAGGAGATTTGGGTAGTCTTTTACATCCTGAGAGAGATTAATCTCTTCAGGAATCCAAAAATTATTCATTGCCTGACGATACCAATCACTTACCCAGCCATAACGCATATTATTAAAATCGTTTAAATTGGTTGTATTTCCACCAATCATACGGCGAAGAAGTACATCTGTATCTCCTTCTGGATTAAATAAAGGTTTTTTGAGCAATTGTGTCATTATTTTAAATCCTCTCTTTTTTTATGATTTTACGAAGAACAGCTTTCACATTCTTCTACTTCTAATGATTGACTTCGCACATAATAAATAGTTTTTACCCCATGTTCCCAAGCAGCTAAATATAAATCGAAAACTTGTCGCATAGTAAACTCATTTGTAATGTACAAATTCATACTTTGTGCCTGGTCAATATGCCTTTGACGAATACCACACGCTTTTATGCTCCAATTTTGATCAATAAGATGAGCGTTTTTGTAGTACCAATATGTTTCCAGGGAAAGATCAGGAGCAACCCTAGGAAGCATGCTTCCTTTCTTTTCTTCTAAAAAATATCGTTTCATAATTGGGTCTAATCCAGCAGTAGTTCCAGCAATAATACTTGTACTGCTAGTAGGTGCAATGGCTAAAAGATACGCATTACGCATACCTTGGCTGGAAACCTTTTTGGCAAGAGATTGCCATTGCTCTGTATGATAATCCCTTTTTCTAAAATAATCTCCAGTTTGCCAGTCACTACCTTCAAATAAAGCATAGCTTCCTTTTTCAGAAGCAAGTTCATTGCTAGCTGTGATAGCACAATAGTTAATCCATTCAAATATTTCATTTACAAAGTTTAGATGTGCTTCACTTTCCCAAGGAATCCCATGTTTTGCCAGCATATGATGATATCCACTAACACCAAGCCCGATACTTCGATATTTTTGATTTGTTAGCTTGGCATAAGGAGTAGGGTAGAAGTTAAGGTCAATTACATTATCTAATGCACGTACAGCAGTGCGAATAATGTCTTGCATATAGGACTTATCCGTTACAGGAAGGACACCAAGAGAAAGACTTGCTAGATTACATACAACAAATTCTCCAGGTTTGGTTGTAGTTACAACAACGGGGTCGCCATCTTTTGTAATAATTTCTTTTTTCACTTCTTCAATAGGAGCCATGTTTTGAGCAATCTCAGTGCATAGGTTTGAACAATAAATCGCTCCAGCATGCTGGTTTGGATTTGCAGCATTTACATGATCTCTATAGAAAGTAAATGGGGTACCAGTTTCTACAGCAGATTTTAAAACTAATCGAACAATGTCTTTAATAATAACAGTGCGTTTTTTAATTCTAGAATCATGAACACAATCCCAATAGCGTGTTTCCCACTCCTCTAAGAAAAAGTCCTCCAAATGATAGCCTTTCACTTGATAAATTTCATGTGGACACATAAGATACCAGTTTTGGTTCATATCTTCCTTTGCCATTTTCCAAAATAAATCAGGGTAACAAACAGCAGGAAAAATATCATGTGCTTTCATGCGGTCATCTCCATTGTTCGTACGCAGCTGAAGAAATTCAGGAAGGTCTCTGTGCCATACATCCAAATAAACGGCAGCAGCCCCTTGTCGCATTCCAAGCTGATCTACAGCAACAGCAGTATCGTTTACAAGACGAATCCAACGAATTACTCCACCAGCAGCCCCCTCAAATCCACGTATTGAGCTTCCTGTAGCACGAACTTTTCCAAAATAAAGCCCCATACCACCACCAAATTTACTTACTTGTGCAAAGTTATCAATACTTCGGTAAATACCCTCTAAACTATCTGGAACTGTATCAATAAAACAACTAGAAAGTTGATGATAAGGTTTTCGGGCATTAGAAAGGGTAGGAGTTGCCATCGTAACTTCCAGATTACTTAGCATATCATAAAATTTTTTAACCCATTCCATTTTGTTGTGTTTCTCATTCATAGCAAGATGCAGAGAAATTCCTAAAAATAACTCTTGAGGAGATTCCAATGGAACGTGGTTGTGGTTAGAAATTACATATCTTTTTAATAGTAAGTCTAAACCAGAAAAGGTAAACAAATCATTTCTACTTGGAGAGAGATACGTTTCTGCAAGAAGTATTTCATCTTTTGAGTAGTGTTTTAAGATATAGTCACCATAGAGTCCCTCTTCTGTAAGATAGAAAATCTTCTCATAAAGATTACGGATATTTCGTTTTTCTTCTTCATATTTTAAATGATAATGAAATTGAAAACTTAGTAAACGAGCTGCAATGAATTCCCATTTAGGAGCTTCAGAAGTAGTTAACTCCACAGCTGCTTTAATCAATGCATGAAATTTATCATCCAAATTCATTTCAGGTTTAAAAAAGCTATGAAATTTAGAGTGTAAAATTTTTAACTGATAAATATCCTCAGAAAAATCAGTTTGAATTTTTAAAAAACAGTTTTCTAAATCTTCCTGTTCAAATAATTGGTTAGATGGAAAATCATTCAGAAATAGTTTACGTTCTTTCCGAAGCTCAAATCGTTTTTGTCGATATAAAATATAACTTTTTGCAGTTTCATAGAAGCCTTGTTCCATAAGAGTTCTTTCTACTAAATCTTGGATTTGTTCTACAGACCAGTTTACATCAGGTGTCAACTTATCTTGAACAGCTTTTAGTAAATTTTCAAGAATCTCTTCAGAAATGGATTCAGAAGTACTTGAAAAAGCTCTTCGAATAGCTTCTTTAATTTTATGAGGCTGATAGTTCTCTGCCTGTCCACTTCTTTTTATAATTTGCATAATATAATCTCCTATAAAAAACACTAGATATAGTATAGCTTTGTGATTATAACACAAAATATTACATATATCTAGTGCTGATTATAAAAAATAAAAAAACCTCTGTAGATAACTACAGAGGTTAGCGTGCGATAGAAGATTCGAACTCCCGACCTTCTGGTCCGTAGCCAGACGCTCTATCCAGCTGAGCTAATCGCACACACATATTGTATTTGTCGCTTACAACGATAGTAAGTATATATTAGGATTCAAAAAATGTCAATACTTTTTTTTGAAAAAAATAGATAAATTATAGAATGTACACTTTTTATATAAAATGGTATAATAAAAATACTAATTTTTAGATGCAGATAAGGAGGGATAAAACAGTTAAAATAAATCTATAAATAACTGTAAAAATATTGTATTAATTTATAGTTGTATTATAATCTTATTGAGATGATAAATTATGAAATATTACTCAATAGGAGAGTTTGCAACTAAAATAGGTAAAACAGTTCAAACACTAAGGAATTGGGATAAAAATGGAATATTAAAGCCATCATATGTGACATCTGGTGGTACAAGGAGTTAGCTCTCATAAACAAAAAGACGACCTTGAAAGACAGATTGAAAATGTAAAAACATATATGTACGCAAAAGGGTATCAATTTGAGATTATTTCAGATATTGGTAGTGGAATTAATTATAATAAAAAAGGATTAAATCTATTGATGGATATGATTACTAATTCAGAAGTTGATAAAATAGTAATTCTTTATAAAGATAGATTAATTAGATTTGGATATGAATTAATAGAAAATCTTTGTGAAAAATATGGGACTACAATTGAAATCATTGATAATATTGGAAAAACAGAAGAGAAAGAATTGGTAGAAGATTTAATTCAAATAGTTACTGTATTTAGTTGTGGACTTCAAGGAAAAAGGGCAGATAAAGCTAAGAAAATGATTCAGGAGCTGATGGAGAATGATACTTGCCAAAAAAGTTAGACTATATCCAACAAAAGAGCAAGAACAGATATTGTGGAAATCCGTAGGTACAGCAAGATTTATTTATAATTGAACACTTACAAAACAAGAAGAAAATTATAAAAGTGGTGGTAACTTTCTATCCGATAGGGTACTTAGAAAAGAATTAACTCAGTTAAAGAAAACAAAGTTAAGTTGGTTAAATGAAGTATCGAACAATGTATCAAAGCAAGCGGTAAAAGATGAGTGTAATTCCTACAAACGATTTTTTAAAGGTTTATCAGATAAGCCGAAATCTAAGAGTAAAAGAAAAAGTAAAAAATCATTTTATCATGATAATGTGAAACTCAAAGTAAAAGAAAGAAAACTCGTAAAGATTGAAAAAGTTGGTTGGATAAATACAAATGAGCAAATATCCATTGGAGTAAAATATAGCAATCCAAGGATAAGTTATGATAATAAGTATTGGTATTTATCCGTAGGTATAGAACACAAAGAAACCAAAGAAGAAGTAACAGATGTATCACTCGGTATCGATTTAGGAGTAAAAGATTTAGCAGTTTGTTCTGATGGTACCGTTTATAAGAATATAAATAAAACTTATGCAGTTAAAAAGATTGAAAAGAGATTAAAAAGACTACAAAAACAAGTATGCAGAAAATACGAACAAAATAAAAAAGGAAAGGAGTATGTCAAAACAAAAAATATCATAAAACTTGAAAAGAAGATACAACAAATCCATAGAAGATTGGCAAATATAAGAACCAATTATCTTCATCAAACAACAACCCGTATAGTGAAAACCAAACCATATCGAGTTGTAATAGAAGATTTAAATGTGAAAGGTATGATGAAAAATAAACATTTATCAGATGCTATAAGAAAACAAGGGTTTCATGAATTCAAAAGGCAACTGGAGTACAAGTGTAAGTTAAGAGGAATTGAATTTGTTATAGCAGATAGATTTTATCCATCATCAAGGCTTTGTAGCCAATGTGGAAAGATTAAGAAGGATTTACAACTAAAAGATAGAGTATACCAATGTAGTTGTGGTCTAAAGATTGATAGAGATTTTAATGCGAGTATTAATCTTTCAAACTATAAATTAGCATAGTATTAATAACAAGAAAATGCTAATGTGTAGGATTCGTTGAACAGGGAATGAAACAAGACTTATAGATATTTATAGATTTTTGGCAACGGAAGATATGTTTCAGTATGATTATTTAATAGTAGGTGCTGGTTTGTATGGTGCAGTTATGGCACATGAGTTAACAAAAAAAGGAAAGAAATGTTTAGTTATTGATAGAAGAGACCACATAGCAGGAAATATTTATTGTGAAGAAATAGAAGGAATTAATGTACATAAATATGGAGCACATATTTTTCATACATCGAATAAAAAGGTATGGGATTATGTGAATCAATTTGCTGAGTTTAATAATTATATTAATTCACCAATTGCAATTTATAAGGACGAGCTATATAATCTTCCATTCAATATGAATACATTTAGCAAAATGTGGGGAATAAAAACTCCCAAAGAAGCAAAAGCTATGATTGAAAAGCAAGTGAAGGAGTGTGGAATTGAAGAGCCACAAAACTTGGAAGAGCAGGCACTTTCATTAGGTGGAAAAGATGTATACGAAAAATTAATCAAAGGATACACAGAAAAGCAATGGGGACGTGATTGTAAGGAGTTGCCAGCATTTATTATTAAACGACTTCCATTTCGTTTTACATATGATAATAACTATTTCCATGATAGG
>JAHLFA010000025.1 GCA_018883985.1 Candidatus Ruminococcus intestinipullorum
CGATTCTATCTCTATGTGCTTTGTTCATATTTGCTTGAATCTTAAATACAAATGCAGAGAAATCTGGTTCTTCCAATGGGTCAATAAATCCCTTATCCGACATTCTTGGAAGTGGGGAGCTTGTCATGGCAAGAAAATGTTTTAGAAAAGTTTCCACACCAAAGTTTGTAAGTGCTGAACCGAAAAATACAGGGGAAAGTTCTCCTTTATTCACCAGCTCTTGGTCAAATTCTGCTGCTGCCCCATCTAGAAGTTCAATTTCCTCTTCTAATGTTTCTTTTGCTTTTTCACCAATCCATGTTTCGATTTCTGGATCATGAATATCTACTGTTTTCACTTCTCCTACGGTTGTACCTTTTTTTGTATCTGAAAACAGTTCAACCTCTTGTTTTTGTCTATCGTATACCCCTTTAAATTCTTTTCCTGAGCCAATTGGCCAATTGACAGGACATGTAGCAATCCCTAATTCTTTTTCAATTTCATCTAAAAGGTCAAATGTATCTCTTGCCTCTCGATCCATTTTATTAATAAATGTGAAAATAGGAATATGACGCATTACACAAACTTTAAATAATTTTCTTGTTTGAGCCTCTACACCTTTTGAAGCATCAATTACCATAACAGCAGAATCGGCTGCCATCAAAGTACGATACGTATCTTCTGAGAAATCCTGATGCCCTGGAGTATCCAAAATATTGATACAATATCCATCATAATTAAATTGAAGGACAGAGGATGTAACTGAAATTCCTCTTTCCTTTTCGATTTCCATCCAATCGGATACTGCATGTTTTGCAGTTGCTTTTCCTTTTACAGAACCTGCCTGATTAATTGCACCTCCATAAAGCAAAAATTTCTCTGTCAATGTTGTCTTTCCTGCATCTGGATGGGAAATAATCGCAAAAGTTCTACGCTTTTTTATTTCATTCCTGATATCTGGCATTTTCATTTATCTCCTGTTCTCTACTATCTTTACACGTTCTCTTAGTTTACCACAAGCCTATCTTTGCCGCAATGTGTTTTTCCTATTCCTGTGCCTTTTCTCCTTGTACCTTTTCTCCTTGCTCATCCTCTTCTAAAAGTTCTGTTCCTTGCCCACTTTCATTTGTATTCTCTTCTGAAATTTCTGTACCTTGACTCGTATCATGAATTGGTGTAATCACAATATTTTCTGGGGAAATCTGTGTTTTTCTTGTTACAATATCTTCGATTTGTGCTCGATTGGCATCTGTTAATTCTGCTCCGTCAACCACAATATCTGCTGAATCAGCTGTTAAACTTACAACTGCCTCTGAAAAACCTTTGGATGCCATAAGCGTTTCGATTGCAACCTCTTGTTCTGACAATGTCGTTAGTTCTACCATTTTTGCAATTGCTTCCTGTTTCTGTTCTTCACTAATATTTGCACTATCAATTAATGCCTGCAATGTTTCACGATTTTGTGCACGAACTTGTTCACGAGAAACCTTTGCCTGTGCTACTGTTGTTTCAGGAGTTGCACCTGTTAATATACTTTCTCCTGGTGTACCCTCTACTTCCGAATCATTGCTTGCAATTTCTCCACTCCCTGTTTCGAGATCTTCTGTGGAAATATCTAACAACTCTCTGTTTGCAGTCTCTGCATTTGCCTCTTTTGTACTATTTGCAGCACCCTCAAACAATCGCCCTGAATAATTTAAGTATCCTGCAACTGCAATGATTACAGCCAATGCTGTAATAATAATTTGATTTTTCTTAAATAAACGTTTCAATGTAAATCCTCCTTTTTATGTATCTGCCCTCTTCATTATTTTAATCTTATGCGCTTCAATTCCAAATAATGCCTGAACTGCTTCTGTAATATTTTTTACCGTCACAGCATTATCCCCACCTTGTGCAATTACTAAAACACCTTCAATTTCTGGTGTTAATTCTTTACTGACATAAGGGGATTGTATTCCATCCTCACCTTGTTGATAAACACTCGTTCCTGTGAAAGAGTTATCCTGTGAAACTCTTGTGCCTCCTTGACTATCTTCCTCTTGTACCGTATTGCTTTGTGATTGTTCATCCTTTTCTATAATTTTTTCTGCCGAGGACTTTAACGTAATCACAACTTTCGTTTTTCCAACTCCTTCTACATACTGTAATGCAGCTTCTAACTTTCGCTCTAATGTAGCCTCATAGCTCTCCTGTTCTTCTTGCGTTGTTGTTATCAGACTCGTAGTCCCTTCCTCCTTTGTAGTTTCCCCTATAGGATATGCAATGACCATAAAAAGAATCCCTAGAAGCAAAAGAATCAATAATTGATTTTTATTAGGCATTCGTTTATTTTGTTTCCAAAAACTTAACCACTCTTTCCATTTATTCTCCAATACGAATCCCCTCCACTTTAATCTCACTTTCATTCTCTATCTCATTCTCTGGTTCTATAAATTGCATTTCGTACCCTTTTTCTATTCCTTCTTCCCAAAATTCAAACTGTTTATTTTGATATCTTTTATAAAACCCATCCTCTATTCCCATTATTTTAAATATTGGGGTCATAAAAAGTAAAATTAATACTAGCCCTGTAAAAAATTGTACGTATTTTTTGTAGTTATTCCCAGGGATAACTTGCATAACAGCAGTTACAAGAATCAAATAGACTGCTAAATTTTGTATCCATTCATAGATATACTGAAACATTTTCCTTTCTCCTCTATGTTGTTGATGCCGAAATAATAGCAAGTGATAAAAGAAATAAAATTCCTGTTGTGAAAACCAACTTCACAATCAATTCATAACTTTCACTTACACTTCCTATGCACTCTGTAATTCTCTTATCTGAAATAGGTTGTACTATAGCAGCCGCAGCCTTATACAAAAAAGATAGTACTAAGAGCTGTATCACTGGAACAGCACAGATTATAATTGCAATCACAGCACCTGCCATTCCAATACCATTTTTGATAAGCACAGCGGCACTTAGAACCAAATCTCCTGCACTTCCTATTGTATTTCCAATTCCAGGCAGTGCTTCAAGTGTTCGTGTCAAAGTACCCCTTTTCAAGGAATCTAACACAGGAGCAAGAAGTCCTTGCATTACATTCAAGCCCACAATACATGCTGTAAGCGTTTTCAAACTCCAAGACACAATTTTCTCGATTAGCTGACAAAAATGAGATAGAAAAACCTCTCCTGTTAAATTGCTCAAAACCTGAACCATTAAATAGACATTGATTAGTGGGAGTAAAAAATTCAAAATAAATACCTCTACGATGTAGATTGATAACAAAACTACATGATAGAAAAACATAGACGTAACACTTCCAGTTACAATAGTTACAGCTAAAAAATACACAGGACATAATACCTGCATAAAATCTAAAAGTTGATTCATGTGTGCTTCTACACCTTCTGAAGTAATTCGAAATGCTCCCAAACATAATGTAATTAAAAGCATGTACAACACATAAAAACTAATTTCAGATGCTTGGCGATTTTGAAATACTCCTGAAAAATTGGAAAAAATAGCAGCTATAATAGCAATTAACAGCATATACACTATATTTTTTCGATTATAGGTAAACTCATAAAAAATTTGATCTAAAACAAATTGAAAAAGCACTTCCACAGTATCTTGTGCTGACCCTGAGGTTAACGTAATTATTACGTCTTGAAATGTCATCTTTTGTCTTGGAAAAATCTGTTCTAAGCTTGTGTCTAAATCGGAAAAATCAAATTCATCTAATAACTCTAAACCCTGAGGGGCATCTGCTGCATAAGCATTCATGCACGTATCGGAGGAAAAAAATATCAGTCCAAACATGCAAAATACTATCATTGCTCGTTTCAATAGATTGTGATATCTTTTCATGATAAAAACTCCTGTATTGTTTCTAACAATGCTAAAAGTACAGGCATCCCTAAAGCTAAAATGGTCAATTTCCCAAAAACCTCTATTTGTACTGCTAATGTCTGATGTCCTGTATCTTTGCATATACCTGACGAAAATTCTGCAATATAAGTCACTCCTATCATCTTTAACATAACATTAAGATATGTTTTATCTATTGTTACAAACTTTTGAATTTTCCCAATTGTATCGAGAAAAATCTCTAATCTATCTATAATACAAGTAAATAAAACAATCCCGACTGCTACACTTATATAAATTCCATACTCTGCTCGCATACTTTTCAACTGTACAGATAAAAGTGCCCCTATCATTCCAAGCATCCCTATTTGCAACATACTCATCTTTTTCCCTCCCCTAAAATTTATAATAAAAATAATTGTTTAATTGAGAGAAATAACTCATAAATATAAGGAAGTACCCAAGAAAGCACTAAGATTAACCCTGCCAAACTTGTTAAAAAGGCCTGCTCTTCTCTACCACTGTGTTTTAACACTTGCCCAAGTATAGATACAAGAATTCCTACAGCCGCAATTTTAAATATCAAGTTAATTGTCATGAAAACCTCCCCTAGTATGTTCTATCTTTACATTAATATCACTACTAAAAATAATCCTCCCATTACCCCTAACCAACTGCTTATTCTTTTTCTTACCTCTAGATGCTCCCTTTCTTTTTCTATCTCCATTCCTAATCGATTCAAATATAATTCTAGTGCTTTTACTGCAGCCATTTGATCGAGTTGCCCTAAAAAGTTACCAATATCATTTAATTGGGCAATATGAGTTTTCTTTAATTGTAATTTCTTTAAATCCGTTTCGATCGAAAGAGTCCATATTTGAAAAAAATCCTCTTCCTTTCGCTCCCAAATTTGTTTTTCCATTCTCCTAAACCAAAGACAGTATGGAGGCTTCACCTTTGTGGAAAGTCTAGAAAATATCTCTCCTAAAGATGCATGGGAATATTCCAATTCCCCTTTTAACAAATAAATCACATGTCGCAGATAAAATAGCTTTTCCAAATACTGTTTTAATTCTGCTCCATAAAGAATACCTCCTCCCGTAGTTGCAGAAAGAATTAAAACACATCCAATGAATTTCTGCATAACAAATTCCCCCGTTCATCATAAATTGCCTTTACTTCGCCAGGATGGATTTCTTTCCCAAGAACAACATATCTATCAAATCTCTTCTTTTTGACTAATTCTCCTAAAACAGGCTTTTCTCTGATATCTTCCATGGATAATCCATGCACACTAGCAAGCATTTTACACCCACACTGCATCGCATATTCTAGGGCATGTACATCCTCTTCTCCACCGATTTCATCTATCACAATCACTTCTGGAGACATAGAACGAATTAGCATTAACATGCCCTCTGCTTTTGGACAACAATCCAAAAGATCTGTCCGTTTCCCTAAAGTATTTTGAGCGATACCTTGATAACTTCCTCCAAGCTCAGAACGTTCATCTACTACCCCAACTGTTCTTCCCTTAAAATACTCAGTCCCGTCTGAAATCTGACGAATCAAATCTCGAAGTAATGTAGTTTTTCCACAACATGGTGGCGAAATAATAAGTGTATGTAAAATCTCTTTTCCTTGAATTATGTAAGGTAAAACTGTATTCGCACACCCTAAAACCTCATGGGACATCCGTAGATTTACGGAAGAAATATACTGCATATTCTTTACTTTATTATTTTCTAAAAGAACCTTCCCAGCAACGCCTACTCGATGCCCTCCTTCAATAGTTAAAAATCCTTGTCGCAACTCATTCTCATATGCATAAAGGGAATAATGACTCATATATTCTAAGGTTTCTCGTATTTCCTCTTTTGTTACTATGTGCATAGTTCCCGTACCATAGGGCAAAAACCGTTCTTTTCCATTCCATAGAATAAACAGTGGCTGTCCTACACGCAGACGTACCTCTTGTAACTTATCATAATCTAATTCTTCTGCCTCTAAAAGTTCACGAATTCTTTTCGCTAAAACATGTAATATTTGTTGTTTTCGTTTTTCATCGTTCATCTTGTCCACCTCTTTATCCCATATATATGTTGCAGCATGAATTTTATGACCAGAATTAATCTTTATATGGAATTCATCATCCATTCACTAGGTGGGTATTTTACATTTTGTAATACATATACTTGCTATTCGCATACGATAGTGCTATTATAAAATCAAATAAAAGACAGAAAGGAGAGATTTCTATGGCTCTAACAACTTTAACCGCAAGAGTAGACCAAAAAGATAAAGCCGACTTTGACAAATTTTGTTCTAATGTCGGATTAAATACATCTACTGCGATTAATCTTTTTGTGAAAGCAGTTCTGCGTGAAAAACGTATCCCATTTGAAATTGCCCAGACTCCCGACCCATTTTTCTCCGAAGCGAACCTATCCTATGTAAAGAAATCTGTCCAGGAGCTACGTGAGGGTAAGGGTACCACACACGAACTACTCGAGGTGGATGATGAGTGAAAAAATTTGGTCTGACGATGCCTGGGAAGACTACCTGTACTGGCAGACCCAGGATAAGAAAACAATCAAACGTATTAACCAGCTCATAAAAGATATTGAGCGTAACGGCTGCATGGAAGGAATCGGAAAGCCCGAACCCCTAACTGGCGACCTACAGGGAGAATATAGCCGAAGGATTAATGATAAAGACCGTCTGGTCTATCATATGGAAAACGGACGCATCTATATTGCACACTGCCGAGGTCACTACGGCGATAAATAAACCTCTATGAGGCTGTCGATTAATTGATATGCTCCCTTCTAGGTAGAAATGAGCGTATTGCAGAAGTTAACAACATAAAATTGCCACCAGCTTTTTACATCTGGTGGCAAAAATAATTTTTATTTTTTAATTGTCTACTTGACGGGAATCGGTTTAGAGTATGACAACTCTTCTTTTACTCTTCTGCGACATCTTTAATACTGAAACTAAAACGTCCCATTTTATCTTTTCCAAGACAAACTACTTTTACAACATCGCCTAATTTCAGCACATCTTCAACCTTATCTACTCGATCCTTTGAAATTTTGGAGATGTGAACCATTCCTTCTTTTCCAGGGGCGAATTCTACAAAAGCTCCAAATTCTTTGATGCTAGTAACTTTACCTTCAAATAGTTGGCCTGCTTCAAATTCCGTTGTAATAGTTGCAATAAATCTTGCCGCTTTTTCCATGTTCTCTTTCTCTGTACCACAAATAGAAACTGCCCCTTCATCTGTGATATCTATTTTTACACCAGTTTGCTCAATGATGGCATTAATTGTTTTTCCTCTTTGTCCAACAACATCACCAATTTTTTGAGGATCAATTTGCATCTGCATAATCTTTGGTGCATAAGTTCCTACCTCTGTACGAGGCATATCAATAGCTTTATTCATTACTTCATCTAAAATATAAGTTCTTGCTTTCTTTGTTGCAGCAATTGCCTCTTCAATAATGGCTCTTGTCAATCCATGAATTTTGATATCCATCTGAATTGCTGTAATTCCCTTATGAGTACCTGCTACCTTAAAATCCATATCGCCAAAGAAATCTTCCAATCCCTGAATATCTGTTAATACCAAATAATCATCATCTGTTTCTCCAGTCACCAATCCTGCTGAAATTCCTGCAACTGCTGCTTTGATAGGTACACCCGCTGCCATTAAAGACATACTAGATGCACATACACTTGCTTGAGAAGTAGAACCATTGGACTCAAAAGTTTCTGACACTGTTCGAATTGCGTAAGGAAATTCTGCTTCACTTGGTAAAACAGGTACCAATGCCTTTTCTGCCAATGCCCCATGTCCAATTTCACGGCGTCCTGGACCTCTTGATGGTTTTGTTTCCCCTACAGAATAAGATGGGAAATTGTAGTGATGCATATATCTCTTAGAAGTTTCTGCCTCATCCAATCCGTCAATTCTCTGAGCTTCTGAAAGTGGTGCTAATGTAGTTACTGTACAAATCTGAGTTTGTCCTCTTGTAAACATTGCAGAACCATGTACTCTCGGAATTAAATCAATTTCTGCCGCAAGTGGCCTTATTTGGTCAATTGCACGTCCGTCTGGTCGTTTATGATCTTTTAAAATCATCTTTCTAACAGTCTTCTTCTCATATTGGTAAATTGCCTCTCCCAATAGCTCCAT
>JAHLFA010000004.1 GCA_018883985.1 Candidatus Ruminococcus intestinipullorum
AGAATTCTGGAAGAAAGCATTTCAAACAGTAAAACATGGTATGAACAATTAATTGAAAACTGGAGGTTACCACAATGACAGAAGTGAAACGACCACCACGCAGTAGTTTGAAAAAGGTACGAATAGTGTCTAATAATATCTGCAATGGTCCAATGCCTGAACCAGATGAAGAAGTAGAACAGCATCTGACTATAGATGATGAAGGAAATGTATGGCTTTCAGGATATCATTTTGGAAATACAGGGGAACAATATAAGAAGGCAAGAACAGAGAATTTTAAGATAGAAAAAGAATTGGCAGATAAATTATTAAATGCTCTTGCCACATATTTTGAAAATGAATATAGTGAGATTTTCACAACAGATACAGGTACTTGGACTATGGAAATGACAAATACCCAAGGGGTTACATATCAATTCAGAGGTTTATTGTGTTCAGATTTCGATTATAAAGGAGTAGATTTATCAGATTTAGTTCGTGAAATTATTGGGTTGGATGATTTATATGTTTTTGATGGCAATTGTAAATCAGATGTTATAAACCGAATTACATTAGAGTATCATAGGCTGACAAAAATAAAATCCAAGGAAGTACCACATGATTCTAATTGGGGATATGTGACGTGGGATTACACGGAACAGTTAATTATAGATAGAAAAACAGAAACTATAGAGCACATTCAGAATATTGGAACAGGATGTAAGATTTCTCATAAGTATGAAATTGAAGAGGGGGTAGATAGCTTACTTGAAGATTTCGAGGCAGAGGAGTTATTCTCACATATAGAGGGTAATCCTATAGATGTGATGGAAAATCCAAATGAAACAAAGGACTACAAAATCACTGTTGAATATAAAAAGAGTCCGAAATATATTATTGAAGGTAGTTACGATAGATATGGTTTGCCAGATGATTTTGCAGACTTTGCAGAAGTAGTTCTTGATTTTATATGTTTCTATGGTAGAGGGGAAATGCTTCGCCCATCGGTCTATGGCAAAATAAAACGCTGTCAATCAGATTATATTTTTTGTAGCGTTATTTTTGGGGCAGGAGATAAGGAGTATTATTATTTGACAGAAGACGATAGTATTGAGATTGGCGATCGTGTTCTTGTTCCAGCTGGTAACGATAATCATGAGGTGATTGTAGAAGTGGTGAACATAGAATACTTCCGTAAGGAAAATGTTCCACTGCCTATAGAAAAGACAAAGAGAATTATTCGAAAATGTATGTACGAAGAGTGAGAGAAAATAAGTAGGGAGCCTCTCCCTACTTATGTGCCTTATCATACAATTCCTGAATATCCTCTGGCAATCGGTCAGGCAGCATATCACGAATTTGGTCCTCATTCCCATCTGCTATGGCAGTATCGTAATACCAGCATTTAAATTCAAGCATAGCAAGTGTTTTTTCAAGCTGTTCAATTTCCTTTTTCACAGCAGCCTTACGCAATTCAAATAAATTCTTTCTTTTAGGGTAACTAGAGTTTCCTTCTACAACCCATATAAAAAATTGTTTAATTTCTTTTATCCCAAGACCAGATTTTTTCAGACATTCAATAACACGAATTGCTTCTAGTTCATGCTCACTGAAGTAGCGAATATTCCCTTTGCGTTCAAGATTTGGGAAAAAACCTTCCTTATCATAATATCGCAAAGTAGAAATAGGAAGGTGAAACATTTCTGATACTTGTCCAATAGTGTACATAAAATTCCCTCTTTCAAAAAATACTTGACTTTAAGTTAAAATATGAGATAAATATTAGTCTATATGATATAGAGCTATTATACAAGTTTATTTTGGAGGATATTATGAGTAGTTCAGAATTGTATACAAAGACTTCACCTATCAAGTTATTTTTTATGATAGCAATTCCAGGAGCAATTAGTATGATTGCATCCTCATTGTGGGGAGTCTTTGACGGAATTTTCGTTGGAAATTTATTAGGAGAGGGTGCTTTTGCAGCACTCAATCTGGCATTTCCATTTGTTATGCTTAGTTTTGCCCTTTCAGATATGGTCGGAGTAGGCTCTGCAGTACATATTTCCATATTTCTTGGGAAAAAGGATAATGAAAATGCGAACAATTATTTTACCTGTGCGTGTTTATTAATCCTTATTATTAGTGTTTTCATGGGGGTAATATTATTTTTCTTAGCACCAACATTAATGATTTGGATGGGAGCAGATGAGGGGATTTCAAAGATGGGGGTTGAATATTTACGGGTATATGCTCTGGCAACTCCATTTACTTCTATGATTTTTGCAGTAGATAATTTTTTGCGTATTTGTGGGAAAATTAAGGGAAGTATGCTTTTAAATATTGTAATGTCGATTTTGATCTTGGGATTGGAGTATATATTTTTAGCTGTACTAAAGATGAAAATTGGAGGTTCAGCTCTCGCCGTTAGTTGTGGAATGATTGTATGCACAATCATTGCTTTTTATCCATTTGTGCGGGGGAAGTTAGCATTGAAATTTGTAAGACCAAAACTACACCTATATATGATACGGCAAATTGTAGCTGGTGGTGCACCGAATTTTTTAAGCAATATTGCAGGCCGATTGACCTCTATAGTAATGAATGTTGTTTTGTTGAAAATAGGAGGGGCGATTGCAGTTAGTGTATATGGTGTTTTGCTATATGTAGGTGATACGCTGTTACAGTTTTTGTATGGCACCTGTGATGGTATGCAGCCAGCAATTGGATATAATTGGGGTGCAAGAAATATTAGTAGAGTAAAAAGTTTGATGAGTTGTAGTACAATTGCGTGTGCAGTGATTTCTCTTTTAGGAACTGCGATTATGGTTTTATATCCAGAGCCTGTGGTATCTTTATTTATCCAAGAGGGGGAAACACAGCTGCTTACAATGTCAGCATACGCCATAAGAATTTATGGCTTGACTTTTTTGACACGGTGGTTTGGTTTTGCTGTACAAAGCTTTATGGTGGCGCTGGAAGTACCACTTCCAGCAGTTATTTTATCTGTATCGAATGCATTGGTTATACCAATTGTATTATTGCCAATATTGTGGTCGTTTAAGCTAGATGGGATTTGGATGAATACACCGATTACAGCGTTACTCGTGTCCATTATGGCACTGTATTTTTATGTGAAATTCAGAAAAAACAGTTTCCAATTATAAGATAGACACAATTTGTTCCTTTAGGCGATTTAGGTCGTCAGTGTCAGGGTGGCTGCTTGCACTATCAAAGTTTGCTATCATAGTGTCCCATTTGCCATCTGTTGGATTTTGAGCTTTCATTTGCTCATAGCGATTTCGAACAGCAGGTGGCATTTTTCCTTGACACATGAAACTTCCAATAATAGTGTTAGATGTTGGGCAAAGAGCGGATACACGTTTTAAAATTGTATCAAAATAAGAATCGTCACCACCAAAGCCAGCAGTTCCAAATAAAAATATAGTTTTCTGTTCTAGAGTTTGTAAAAATTTTTGCAAAGCTTCTTCACAAATACCTTTATCAGTCCAAAATCCTATAAAAATACAAGAAGCATTGGAGATAATTTCTAATTGTTCCTGCGTAGTTGCAGAATCATTAATAGAAAAACAACCAGTGATTTCTTTCTTGTTCTCAAGCAGCGTGCTATGAATCGTTTCAGCTAATTGTTTGGTATTTCCACTTTTACTACTATACAAAATGGAGTAAGTCATAATAAACCCTTCTTTCTTCTTATAATAGATGTCATATATAATAGTTCAAACGTACTCATTATTAAATAGAAAGAAACAATTTTACAAAAATAATCACATAATTACAATTTTTTAATAATTCATTTTTGTATAATAGAAAATAATATTATGATAAAAGGAGTCTAAGCTATGAGATTAAGGGATGTAAAAGTAGAATATCGTGACAATCCAATTGGTTTGGATGTAAAAAAACCTCGTTTTTCATGGAAATTAGAGTCAGAGCAAGGGAATACGATGCAGACAGCATATAGAATTTATGTAACGAATCATGACGAGGTTGGCAAGGATAAGAATATAGTATGGGATTCAGAAAAAGTAGATTCACAACAATCTGTTCTTGTGGAATATAACGGAAACACATTACAACCAGAAACTACATATCATTGTTACATACAAGTATGGGATAATCACGGAGAAGTGGCAGACAAGGAAGTAACATTTGAAACAGGGCTGTGTACAAGTGAAAATATCATAGCAGATTGGATTACACATGATTTTTCAGAAGAAGAAACTGCATGTCCAATATTTTTTAAAAAATTTTCCATTGAAAAAAAGGTGAAGAAAGCACGTCTGTATGCCACAGCACTTGGATTATATGAGCTTTCCATGGATGGGCAGAGAGTTGGAGATTCCTATTTTACACCAGGCTGGACAAGTTATCAAAAAAGGTTACAGTATCAAACATATGATGTGACCCAATTTTTGAATGAGCAGGAACATCGTTTTGAAATTACAGTTGCAGATGGTTGGTATAAAGGACCATTTGGATTTACTTTACGACCTAATATATATGGTGAGCAAGTGGGAGCATTGGCACAACTCCATATTTTTTATGAAGATGGAACGAAAGAAATTTTAAAAACAGATTCTTCATGGTATGTAACAACAGGCAAGATACGTTACAGCCAAATTTACATGGGAGAAACAATTGATTGTAACATTCAGAATACAGAGGTTTTCCCAGTGCAGCTTTTAGATGCAGATAAGGAGCGTATTATTTCACAAGAAAGTGAGCCTGTTCGAATAACGAAACGTATTAAAGCCAAGGAATTTATTTTAACACCAAATGGGGAAAAGGTCATTGATTTTGGACAAAATTTAGCAGGGTTTGTGGAAATCAAACTTCATGGAAAAGCGGGAGAAAAGGTTATCATTTCTCATGCAGAAACATTAGATAAGGATGGAAATTTTTATCCAGATACACTTCGACAGGCAAAATCTATCGATACATTTATTTGCGATGGGCAGGAACAGGTAGTACATCCACATTTTACATTCCATGGCTTTCGTTATATAAAGGTGGAAGGGATAGAAAATATAGAATTAAGCGATTTTACAGCATGTGTTCTACATACAGATATGCAGGTAACAGGAAGTTTTCAATGTTCCAATGAAATGGTAAATCAGCTTCAAAGTAACATTCAGTGGGGACAGAGAGGAAACTTTTTAGATATTCCTACAGATTGTCCACAGAGAGATGAACGTTTAGGGTGGACAGGAGATGCACAGGTATTTTCCAAAACAGCGTCTTATAATATGAATACTGCATTATTTTTTACAAAATGGTTGCATGATTTAAAAAGTGAACAAACAAAAGAATTTGGGCCACCTCATGTAGTTCCAAATATTTTAGATAACCAAGATGCAGCTGCGGCATGGAGTGATGCGGCAACGATTATCCCATGGACAGTATATCAAGTATACGAAGATCAGAGAGTTCTTGAAGAACAATATGAAAGTATGAAAGGGTATATTGACTACATTACAGAGCATTGTGGTGAAAATGGATTATGGCAAACAGGCTTTCAATATGGCGATTGGCTGGCACTAGATAAAGAAGAAAGTGCAGACCGTACAGGAGCAACAGATAAATATTTAGTTGCCAATGCATACTATGCTTATTCTACCAAGATTGTATATCAAACTGCTGAAATTTTGGAATATAAAGAAGATGCAAAGAAATATAAAGATTTATATGAAGAAATTCTCCGAAAATTTAATCAAGAATATATTACAGCGACAGGAAGAATGGTAAGCGAAACACAAACAGGCTGTATTTTAGCACTGTATTTTAATTTAGCAGAGGAAAAATATAGAAAACGTATTACAGAATCTCTGAAAACAAATCTGGCAAACCATAAAAATCATTTGGCGACAGGATTTGTAGGCACACCATATTTATGCCATACCTTATCCGAAAATGGATTACATGATTTGGCTGGAAATATTTTCTTAAAAGAAGATTATCCATCTTGGTTATATGCAGTAAAAAAAGGTGCGACAACAATATGGGAGCGTTGGAATTCAATCATGCCAGACGGTAGTTTTGATGAATCAGGAATGAATAGTTTAAATCATTATGCATACGGGTCTATTGGAGATTGGATGTACGAAAAATTGGCAGGAATTCAGAATATAGAGCCAGGGTATAAAGTACTCAAGATAGAACCAAAGTTTATCAAAGGGATTACCAGTGTAGCTGCAACATTTGAATCAGTGTATGGAACAATTCGAAGTGCTTGGTGTTGTCAGGATGGAAAAATAACAGTAGATGTAACAGTACCAGCGAACACACAAGCATATATAAAACTTCCAGAAAAAGAAGAGGTATTACAAGTAGGGTCAGGAGACTATCATTACGAATACGAAACAGATACAAAGTTAGAACTAGACAGATTTACGATGGATACCACACTAGGGGCATTACTAGAAGAGCCATTGGCAGTGGAATTGTTTAATACTTATATGCCAGGCATGTTAGATGGACCAATGATTCAGTTTGCATATGGAATGACAATAAGCGAATTAGGTGCATTTATGCCAGAAGAAGGCTTGCAATTGTTTAAAACAGTTTTGGAAGCATTGAATAAATAGTAATTGGGGACGTAGTAAAATTCAATTTTACTACGTCCCCAATTACACGTGTTGGCATTGTTTTCGGTATTCGTAAGGTGTGATATGATATTGTTTTTTAAACAAATTCTGAAAATAGGATTGGGAGGAAAAGCAAAGATATTCGCTTATTTCACTAATAGATTTATTTGTAAATGCGAGCAGGCTTTTTCCTTCTTCTAATTTTTTTCTTACAATAAAATCGCTTATATTAAATCCTAATTCAGCTTTAAATTTCCTAGAGATATAGGAGCGACTTTTTCCAATGGAATCTGCCACATCTGTTACGGAAATTGGTTGGTTGATATGGGTTGATATATATTGTATACACTGATAAATATCAATAGACATTCCCTTTGGAATTTTATTTGCAGCTACTCGTTCTGTAATATCCAACATTGCGACATTACGAAGTCGTATTACTGCATCGGGGGAAATTGCTTTTTCAGATTCTTGAATGTAAGTATCGCTAAGCTGGTAAGCACTTTCAATATCAAGTCCGCCTGTAATTGCAGCTCGAATGAGTAGCGTCATCTGTGCTATAAAGATATTTTGTTCCTGTCTAAGGGAGTTACTGGCAATTTTTCCAACACGATAAGGGTGTTGCTGCGAAAGTTGTTGTAGTGCCACAACATTTCCATCTGTGACATATTGGAACAGTTTTTTTTCAAAATAATAAGAGTTATGAAAATGTTGTTCTTCTTTTGATTGATAAGATTGCAAGGAAAATTCTTTATTTATATTTTTTAAAGCGTTGGGGTGTTCATTTGTAAAATAAAGTGTAGGGTCGATAGTTGTTCCATTGAATTCTCGATGTAATAGTGCAAGCAGGTGAATAAATTGCTCATAATAAAAAATGGGACTTTTCTCAAAAAAATTCCAAGCCTCTTCATAGTATTCAGAGGAAACAAAGGACTCTACAAGAATATGTTCAATGTTTTTTTTATCCAAAGGAATATTAGCAATTGGTCCTACAAGAAGGATTTCTTTTGTGTGAAAGTTGCGAACCATTCCATAGTATAAAAATTCCTTTGAAATCATAAAACATACTTCTTTTTCTTTTTGTAATAATGGAACAAAAAAAGCCTGAGTCAAATCCCAAGAAGGCTCTATCTCTGGAAGTATTAAGTAACAATCATTGTCAATATAATAATGAATAGGTAAAAAAGTAGCTTGAAAGAAATTTTTAAGGTATTGAATTCGATGTTCCATAATATTATCCTTTCTTGAGTAATTAATGTTAACAATTTTACAATATTTATCACAAATTTACAATATTTTATAAATAGATTTATTTAAACTATTGATAACGAAAGGATACCATTCTGAGCGTAAAATTGGTACAAAAGAAGGGAAGGGAGAAAGAATTATGTTTAAGAAAAAAGAATTAGGAAAGGATAGTATGGGTGTACAAAAGACCATGCGATTAAAAGATTATTTAGGGGATGGTCTAGGGCAATTACCTTTGAATCTTATGGCAGGTCTAGTTGGTCAGCTTACATACTTTTACACAGAAAAAGTAGGGATTGCGGCTGGTATGGTAGCAACCATGTTATTGATTGCCAAGATATTAGATGCATTTACTGACTTGGCTATGGGTAATATTATGGATATGGGAAAATCTCCAAAAGGAAAATGTAGACCATGGTTTTTGAGAATGATTCTTCCAATGGCAGTTATGATTGTAGCACTATTCTTAGTTCCTAAAAATGCATCATCAGGTTTCCAAATGGCATATGTACTGATTACAAATATTTTGATTAGTGCAGTAGTCTATACAGCAATTGCAATTCCTTATGGAGCAATTATGGCACTTCGTACAGAAAGTATGGAAGAGCGTGGGAAAATGGGAATTACAAGAGCAGTGTTTGGTTATGTAATAGGAATGATTATTGCGATTTTATTAATTCCAATGACAAATATGCTTGGAGGAGATCAAGCGGCATGGGTAAAAATCTCTGTTGTATTAGCAGTATTGTCAGCAATTTGTTTATTTATTACATATAAATCTTCCAAAGAAACAGGTCAAGAAATAACACCAGTTGAGCAGGAAGAGGAGAAAACACCATTTGTAGAAGAACTAAAATTATTGTTCCAAAATAAATATTGGGTGATTATGCTTTTAGTTCAGTTATTTGTAAACGTTTCTTATAGTTTATCTACAAGTGGAGGAACTTATTTTGCAAAATATATTCTTGGAAATGACAACCTAGTAGGACTTTTAGGAGCCGTTGGGTTAATTCCAACTTTTGTAGGATTTATTCTTGTAGGACCAATGACGAAAAAACTTGGAATGGCAAAAACATGTAAAGTATCTACAGCAATTGGAGCAATTGCCATGGTAATTCGTGCATTTACACCATATAGCTTGATATCAGTAATTGGCTGTGGATTGTTTTCTTCCTTTGCGACAATACCACTTATGTGTTTAACTGGACCAATGGTAAATAGCTGTGTGGAATATAATGAGTGGAAATTCAACAAACGTATGGTTGGTGTTACAAACAGTGCCAACTCTTTTGGTACAAAAGTAGGTTCTGGAATTGGTGGTTCTTTAATTGGGTGGCTATTGGCATTGGCAGGATATCAAGCAGCTGCAGCAGTACAACCAAGTTCAGTAAACGTAGCGATTTTTGCATTTTCTATCTATATTCCATTGGCATTGTTTGTTATCATGTTTTTACTTTTAAGCAGATATGACTTAGAAAAACATTATGGAAATATTGTCAAGGATTTGGCTGAGAGAAGAGATAAGGAATAAAGTTTTAGAATAGGAGTGTTTAATTTGGAAAATAAAATTCAGAATATTATAAGTAAAATGACGTTAGAGGACAAAATTAAACTTTGTTCAGGTAGGAGCTTTTGGGAAACGAAAGCGATGGAGGAGTATGGAATTCCATCATTCTTTATGTCAGATGGCCCACATGGTCTTAGGACACAAACAGGTGCAGAAGATCATTTAGGGATTAACGAGAGTGAAAGGGCAACCTGTTTTCCAACGGCTTGTGCAAGTGCATCTTCTTGGAATCCAGAGTTATTAAAACAAATGGGAGAAGCCATTGGAGAAGAGGCATTGAATTATGGAGTAGATGTAGTTTTAGGTCCTGGAGTGAACATCAAAAGAAATCCATTGTGTGGACGAAATTTTGAGTACTTTAGCGAAGATCCATATCTTTCAGGAGTATTAGGGGCTAGTTGGATAAAAGGTGTTCAAAGCAAAGGTGTTGGAACAAGCTTAAAGCATTTTGCAGCAAATAATCAAGAACAGGACCGTATGAATGGAGATAGTATTGTAGATGAACGTGCTTTACGGGAAATCTATTTATCTGCATTTGAAATGGCTGTAAAAGAGGCAAAGCCAGACACGATAATGTGTTCTTACAATAAAATAAATGGAAAATTTTCAAGTGATAATAAAATGCTTTTGACAGATATTCTTCGTAAGGAATGGGGATTTGAAGGCCTTGTTGTAACAGATTGGGGTGCCATGAATGACCGTATCGAAGCATTTAAGGCGGGCTGCGATTTAGAGATGCCAACAAGCTGTGGATTCTTTGACGAAGAAGTAAAGAGAGCAGTAGAAGAAGGAAAGTTAAAGGAAGAGGATATAGATGCTTGTGTCAAACGAATTTTGATGTTGACATTTAAGGCAGAATCTACAAGGGCTGTAAAAGAAGAAGTAGCATCAGATTATATAGAAGTACATCATGCATTGGCTAGAAAAATTGCAGAGGAAAGTGCTGTACTTTTAAAGAATGAAGAGGCAATCTTGCCAATTTCCAATAAGAAAAAAGTTGTTCTTTGTGGTGCTATGGCAGAAAATGTTCGTTACCAAGGAGCAGGTTCTTCCCATATCAATCCATTCAAATTGTCTAATATTTTAGAATATATGCAGATGCAAGATAATACAGTGGCATATTACCCTGCGTATGAATTAGATGGTGAGAGAAACGAAGAAAAGCTCAAACAAGCCATAGATGGTTCAAAGGATGCAGAGGTGGTAGTTGTAGCAATTGGACTACCAGATTCTTATGAATCAGAGGGATATGATCGTGAGCATATGAAATTGCCAGAAAGTCATAATGAGCTTATTCATGAACTTGTAAAAATAAAGAAAGATATTGTAGTAGTGTTAATGGGCGGAAGCCCAGTAGAAATGCCTTGGGCAAAGGATGTAAATGCGATATTAAATTTATATCTTTCAGGGCAAGCAGCAGGTGAAGCAGCTGTGAATTTGCTATATGGAAAAGCAAATCCAAGTGGAAAGTTGGCTGAAACTTATCCAATTTCATATCAAGATTGCAGTTCTTCAGAAACCTTTGGTGTAAATACAAGACAAGTAGAATATGCAGAAAGTATTTATGTAGGATATCGTTATTATGATAAGGCAGGAATACCAGTACAATTTCCATTTGGATATGGACTTAGCTACACAACTTTTGACGTATCAAATTTACGAGTATCAAAAGACAACATTAACTTTGCAACAGCAAATCCAACAATTACAGTTCAATGTAAAGTGAAAAATACAGGAAATGTAGCAGGTGCGCAAGTAATACAAGTATATCTTTCTGATAAAACACAAGATATATTTAAAGCAAACAAGGAATTAAAAGGATTTTGTAAGGTATTTTTAGAGCCAGAGGAAGAAAAAGAAGTTACGATACAGTTAAATAAAAGAGCATGCTCCCATTATGATGTAAGAAGTAAAGCTTGGGAAGTATTAAGTGGTACATATGAAATATACGTTGGAACTTCTCTTGTAGATACACCATTATCGAGAGAACTTCATGTGCAAGGTACAGTTGATGCATTAGGATATGGTCAAATACCACAGTGGTATATCCATCCTGCTGGAAAACCATCTCTTCAAGACTTTGAAGTCGTGTATGGTGATACAATTAAGCCATTTGAATTGGAAAAAGCAGGAGAGTTCACATTACTAAATACATTAAATGATATGAAAGATAATGTAGTGGTACAACAAATTATATCAGAAATGACAAAGGGAATCTTGGCAAGCTGCGGAGGCGATGAAAATAACCCAGAATATATTTTCACGAGCAGATTGGTTCTAAATACTCCACTGATTCGCTTGGTACAACAAAGTGGTGGCAACACACCAATGGATATTTTAAAAGTTGCATTAGATGCGGCAAATACAGAACAAAATTAATTGGAATAGGATAAAAACTCTCGTTCATTTTGGATGAGAGTTTTTTGTGTGTAAAATCAAAGTAATTATATTGACATAGTAGGAAATTAGGTGTAATATCAAAACAATATTTAAAAAGTAATATAAAGGGGATGAATACAATGAAAAATTACAAATTATGGAATGCATTAAATGAGGCAAAAAAATATAAATGGGTAGAACTATCACATTCACTTAATAATGATAGCCCTTATTGGTCTGGAATACCAGAAGGCTCTGTTGAGTTGGGAAAAACTGTATGGGATTGGGGAAAGCCTGAGTTAGAATGTTTAATTCAAACATTTAAATTCCCTGGGCAATTTGGAACACACATTGATTTTCCAGGACATTTTATAAAAGATAAAGCTTTATCTGAAAAATATGAAGTGAAGGATTTGATTTTTCCTTTAGTCGTGATAGATATTTCAAAGCAAGCAAAGGAAAATTCCAGATATGCCGTTACAGTGGAAGATATCAAAGCATATGAAGAAGAATTTGGTCCAATTCCAGACGGAGCATTTGTAGCACTTCGAAGTGATTGGTCAAAGAAGTGGCCAGACATGGATGCAGTTGCTGGACTTGACGCAGAAGGAAGGGAAAATACTCCAGGTTGGTCATTGGAAGCACTAGAGTATATCTATAAAGTGAGAAATGCAGCGGCAAATGGTCACGAAACATTAGATACAGATTCTTCAGCAATTGCAGAACAGTATGAAGATTTGATTTGCGAAAGATATGTACTTGAAAATGATAAGCTACAAGTAGAATTGCTTACAAATCTCGATCAAGTTCAACCAGCAGGAGCAGTTGTTATTGTATCCTACCCAAGGATTGAAGGAGCAACTGGTTTACCAGCGAGAGTATGGGCAATTACAGAATAAAGGTGAGGATTATATATGGAAACAACAAGCCATAGAGTAAAAGACATGATTTATATTTCCTTTTTTGCAATTATTATAGGAATTTGTGCTTGGATTTCCATTCCAGCAGTGATTCCATTTACACTCCAGACATTTGGGGTATTCTTAACAATAAGCGTTTTAGGAGGCAAAAGAGGTACTTTGGCAATTATCGTATACTTATTGTTAGGAATGATAGGCATACCAGTGTACGCAACAGGTCTGGCAGGAATTGGTATTCTCTTTGGAAAAACGGGTGGCTACATGATTTCGTGGATTTTTATAGGACTTATTATGTGGGCAATGGAGAGAATATTTGGAAAAAAAACATGGGTACAGATAGTATCCATGTTTTTTGGACTTTTGCTTTGCTATACATTTGGTACCTTATGGTATTATTATCTGTATGCCAGTGAACTAGGTCAGGTTGGAATTAGGACAATACTGGGGTGGTGTGTCATTCCATTTATTATTCCAGATTTGATAAAAATAGCCTTAGCAATTTTCGTTCAAAAAAGACTTGTACGTTTTATAGATTGATGTGTATTCTTTTAAAAGATACGTAAAATGGGGGAAGAGGTAAGATGAAACATATTTTGATAGATTGTGATCCAGGTCATGATGATGCGATGGCAATACTAACAGCCTATGCAAACCAAGACAAATTAAATATCTTGGGAATTACAACAGTTGGAGGAAATCAAACGCTTTCAAAAGTAACAAAGAATGCACAGAATCTTCTTGGTTTCCTAAATGCAAAAATTCCTTTAGCTTCAGGGCAAGAAGGTCCTTTAATACGTAAACTACAGGCAGCACCAGAGGCACATGGCGAAGGAGGATTGGATGGTTATTCATTTGAAGAAAAAGAATACCCACTTACTTCTAGAAATGCAGTAACATTTTTGCGAGATAGAATCCTGCAGTGTGAAGAACAAGTAACAATTGCAGCAATGGGGCCTCTTACAAATATTGCTCTTTTATTAAAAGTATTTCCAAAGGTGCATTCAAAAATTGAACGCATTGTTTTAATGGGAGGTGGTCTTAGTCATGGGAATTGCACAGAATTAGCTGAGTTTAATATTTATGTAGATCCAGAAGCTGCAAAAATTGTCTTTCAAAGTGGAATTCCTCTTGTTATGGCAGGTTTGGATGTGACAGAAAAAGCAGTGATTACAGAAGTGGAAATAGAAAGTTTAAGAAATAAAGGTCGGGTAAGCCGTATGGCAGGTGACCTGATGAAGTTTTATTATGAAAGTGGAAAACAATTTGGATTTACAGATAGTCCAATGCATGATTTATGTGTAATTGCGTACCTTTTAGAGCCAGAGATATTTCAAGGTACCTATTGGCATGTAGAGGTGTCTACAGAAAATGGAAAAACACGAGGGCTGACTTATGCAGACTGTCGACTAAGTGGAAGTCAGGAAAAGAATGTATTTGTGTTGGAAGAAGTGAATCGACAACGATTTGTGCAACTATTTCTTCAATCAATGGAATATTTAGATACTTGTCATGAAAATACTTGCGTCAACAAATAGAGTATGTTACTATATGGAACTGATGTGGTAAAAATTGGAAACGCACACTCCTTACGGATGATAACGAACAACACATGAAAACCATATAGGAGGATTTTTCATGCCAAAGAACAAATTTCAAGACGTAGTTTTTACAGCCATTATGGCTACAGTGATGGTGTACGGGATGGTAGTGTACAATGTTGCTTTGAACATGGGGCAGTTGACAAATGCTACATTTTTCATAGCACTACATGAATTGCCAATCATGGTGCCAATCGCATTCATATTGGAGTTTTTTGTTGTAGGCAAGCTAGCGAAAATGCTTGCATTTAAGGTAGTAACTCCAAATGACAGACCACAATTTATAACATATGCAATCTCTATTTGTATTTGTTGTATTATGTGTCCAGTAATGAGTGCTATTGCAATGTTTTTATTTAAAGATACACAGTCATTTGGTACATGGGTACAAACTTGGGGAATGAATTTTCCAATGGCAATTTGTTATCAATTATTTTATTGTGGACCATTTGTAAGATTGATTTTCCGTTGTATTTTTCAAAGAAAAGAACAGAATACATAAAATTGAGAATAAGTTAGTGGAGTTTTTGTGAGGAAACAAAGACTCCTTTTTATTTACTTTGCTCACATATGGGAATGAATTAAAAGTAGGTTGTATTCTAGCTAGAATCTATATATACTATAAATAAGAAAGATGAGTGCAGAAGATTTTTTGCAATGGATTATTAGACATCAAAAATAAGCTAGTGGAGTTTTCCAAGAAATGGATAGGAGTGTGATGACAGTATGGAAAGAAAGAAAAAGCGACTTCCTGTTGGGGTAGAAGATTTTAAAGAAATAAGAACAGAAGATTTCTACTATGTGGATAAAACAAAATTGATTCAAGATTTGCTTGAAAATTGGGGAAAAGTAACCCTTTTTACACGCCCAAGGAGATTTGGAAAATCTTTGAATATGAGTATGCTGAAATATTTTTTTGATGTCCATACAGATAAAACACTTTTTGAGGGATTGTATATATCGAAAGAAACTGCACTTTGCGAGAAGTACATGGGGCAATTTCCAGTAATTTCGCTCTCATTAAAAGGTATGAATGCAACCTCTTATGAGAAAGCATTGGAAATGGCTATGCCTATGTTTCAATATGAGCTTGGAAAGTTTCAGTATCTTTTGGAAAGTGAAAAATTAACGGCACACGATAAAAATCTATATAGTGGATTGTTGTCGGATGATATAGATGAAGGCAGAATGTGCTACAGCCTAAAAACGTTGTCCTCTCTTTTGTACAAACATCATGGGAGTAAAGTTGTAATTCTAATCGATGAATATGATGTGCCATTGGCAAAAGCCTATGAGCATGGATATTACGATAAAATGGTTGAATTTATACGAAATCTTTTTGAACAAGCTCTGAAAACAAATGAAAACCTGCAGATGGCAGTTATGTCTGGTTGTATGCGTATTTCAAAGGAAAGTATTTTTACAGGTCTAAATAACTTGCGAGTGTCCTCCATCACAGATGTAGAATTTGATGAGTACTTTGGATTCACAGACGAGGAAGTGAAAGAGCTGCTAGAATATTACGAGTTATCAAGTAGTTACGATACAATAAAGGAATGGTATGATGGGTATCAGTTTGGAACTGTAGAAGTTTACTGTCCATGGGATGTTATTTGCCATTGCAGTAGACTTCGAGTGGATGGGAATGTGCAGCCACAGAACTATTGGCTAAACACCAGTAGTAATAGTGTGGTAAGAAGATTCATCCAAAGAGCTGATTCAGGTTTTATGAAACAAGAGATAGAACGATTGATTATGGGGGAATCAATACGAAAGAAGATTCATCCAGAATTGACATATCAAGATATGTATAAATCAGTTGAAAATTTGTGGAGTGTCCTTTTCACAACAGGATATTTAACACAAAGAGGAATGCAAGAAGATAAGAGTTTCAATCTTGCGATTCCAAATATGGAAATTCGAGAGATTTTTACAGAACAAATCATGGAATTTTTTAAAGAAGATGTACAACAGAACAAAGGGCTGGCAGAGCAGTTTGGTGCAGCTTTGAAAAATGGGGAAGTTCACGAAGTAGAAAAATGTTTTACAGAATTCCTGAAGAGGACAATTAGTATTCGAGATACTTTTGTAAAAAAACGATTGAAAGAAAATTTTTATCATGGGATTTTATTAGGAATTCTAAGCTGTTATGATGCATGGGTTGTATCCTCTAATCGGGAGTCGGGAGATGGTTATAGTGATATTTTATTAGTAATGGATGACGAGGAAACAGGTGTTATCATCGAAGTAAAATATGCAGAGAATGGAGATTTAGAGGAGTGTTGTAAGAAAGCCTTACAGCAAATCGAAACAAAGCGATATGAAGAGTCACTTCGTAGAGAAGGCATAGAACGTATCTTAAAATATGGAATCGCATGTTATAAGAAGCGATGTAAAGTAATGTTACTCCCTTCTAAGTAGTAAGATTTCTTATCTACTTAGAGGGGAGTTTCCCTTATTTTTCTTGTAATTCTAAAGGAAGTCCATCTGGGTCAAAAAAGAAAGTCATCTTCTTTCCTGTAAAGTCATCTGTACGGATATCCTCGCATGGAATATCAAGTCTATGGAGTTCCTCCACAACTTCTTCTATATTTTCCACAGAGAAAGCGAGATGACGCAATCCACAGGCTTCTGGGTAAGATGGACGTTTTGGTGGATTTTTTACACCAAATATTTCTAGTTCACAATCCCCCAATTTTAAATCCAATTTGTAGTCATCTTTCAAAGGTCGATAATTTTCCCGAATAATTTCAAACCCCAACTTATTCACATAAAAATCCTTAGATTTTTCATAGTCAGAAACAATAATAGCAACGTGGTGTATCTGATTTAGTTTCATAAAAAGGAATCCTCTCTTTCGTATTTTTGAATAAGTATATCATAGTTTCAAAATAGAATGAGTAGTTAAAATCTTTTTTTATAAAATTGTTCCATAATATTGATTAATGCATATAAGCACATTGCCATAATGCAAAGCAGTACGATAGACATTAACAGCCAATCCATTTTAAAGAGCTTAAGGGACATTTTGTCATAATGAGATAGAGAAGATTTGTATAATATTAAAAAGAAAAAATAGGAGCAAGTATGCAAAAGGAATCTGAAAATAAAATATTACTAAATCTTGCTAAATTACTTTTGGAAGAAAAACTCATTTATTCAGATGAATATATGAGGATAAGGGAAAGTATTCTAAGAGAAAGGAATGTCAAATGTTCAAAGCAGTAATATATGCTCGATGCAGCACAGAAGAAGAAAGCCAAAAAGATGCTTTGAAAAAACAAAAAGAGGAAGCAAAATTATGCGTACAGGAAAATGGCTGGACTTTGGTAGACTGTTATGTAGAAAGTCGTTCAGGAACAACAACAAAAGGGAGAGAGGAATATAATCGGTTATATGAAGACTTATTGTATGATAAATTTGACATTATTGTAATAAAATCACAAGATAGATTGATGCGAAATACAAAGGATTGGTATCTCTTTATTGAGCGATTAACAAAAGAAAAGAAACAATTATACATGTACATAGAAAGAAAGTTTTATACTCCAGAAGATGCTTTGGTTACAGGAATTAAGGCAATTTTAGCAGAAGAATATAGTCGGGAATTGAGCAAGAAAATCAATAATGCACATAGAAATCGCCAAAAAAATAATGGTGCAGTTATTTTAAATTCAAACACCTATGGATTTAGAAAATTGCCAGATAAGAGCATAGTATTAGAGGAAGAAGAGGCAAAAATTAAGAAACGAATGTATGAATTATGTGCTGCTGGAAATGGAAGCAGGAAAATTTCTAAAATACTACAAGCAGAAGGGATATATAATCGGGATGGAAAGCCCTTTTCAGATACAGCAATTCTAAGGATTTTAAAAAATCCCTTAAATAAAGGAACTGTTGTTATGAATCAAAGACATTTTGATTTTGAAACGAAGAAAATGTTGAAAGTTCCTAACGAGGAGCAATATATTTATGAAAATAAAGTGCCTAGAACAGTATCGGATGAACTATGGGAGAAAGTAAATCGAGAAATTGCAAGAAGAAAATCGGGAGGAAGAGGAAAATATCAGGGAAAATCTATATTAAGCGGAAAATTATATTGTGGAGAATGTGGGCTGCCTTATTATAGAAGAACTCGGAAAAGATATAAGGATGGCAGTGTGATTTATGAATGGCACTGTAAACAATATTTAGTAGGCGAGAGAACATGCCAAAATATTCATTTGGATGAAAATACACTATATAGATTTCTAAAATCTATAAAAATACGGTCAGACGGTATTGCCCAAGAGCTACTTTTAAAAGAGATATTTCAAATAGTAAGAGCGTGTTTAAAAGAAGAAAATACTTTAGGAGAAATAGAACATATCAATCAAGAACAAGAAAGGATCAGAAAGCAGGAAGATTGTTTGCTAGATAAGTTGATAAATGGGGTAATTTCAGACACAATTTATAAAAGGAAACAAGCAGAGCTTCAAAAAGTTCAAGCTGAAATTACAAAGAGATTATCAAATATAAAGAAATGGAAAGAGAAAGAAGAGGGAGTAGAAAAAAGAATGCAACAAATCAAACGATTTCTAGAAAAAGAAGAAATCATACAAAGAGCAATTACAGAAAGTTTTTTAGAAGAAGTAGAAAAATTATGGATTTATCCAAAGCATTTGGAAATACAGTTTTATAGTTCCAATAGGATATCTATGCCATATGGAAATTTATTTCAATACCGAAAGAAGAAACAAGAAGAGAGGGAACAGATTGTACAAATACTTTCAAATAACCCTAATATTACAGCAAAAGAGATGGCTGTTTTACTAGGTTGTAGTCTATCAGGAATAAACTATAAATTAAAAGTTTTAAAAAAGGAGGGGAGAATACGATTTATAGGTCGTGGAGGGCATGGAGCATGGTCTGTCTTGAAATAATACCTAAATTATGATAAGGTAGACAAAGATAATGGAATAGCGTATCAAGTGTCTTGGAAAAGAGAACAATTTCAAGGAAAGAGGGAATCAGGTGAAAGTCCTGAACGGTCCGGCCACTGTGAATGCGGAGTATCACTTCAAAACCATTGCAGCATATTGTTGTGAGAAGGGAAGAAGATGCATTGATGTAAAGTCAGGAAACCTGCTTGATATGGGTAGATAAGGCTTCCGAAGAAAGCAACATCTAGAGTACATCTTTGAAAGAGGATGTGTTATTTTGGTGCCTGCTATTGCAGGCTATTTTTGTTCTCCCATTATCAAAAAGTGAAAATAGGAGAGAAGAATGAGAAAGAACAGGAAGAAAAGAGTAGGGCTAGTAGCGATGGCAGCAATGCTTGTATTGGGAGTTTCAGCATGTAGCACGGATTCCAATCAACAAGTAGAGGAGAACAAGTTGGAAAAACGAGTTCAGGAAGGGAGAACAAAATACCCACTTACAGTTACAACTTATGGAACAGATGGGACATCAGTTGAGACAATTTATGAGAAAGCACCAGAGAAAGTGCTTGCTGTATATCAGGGGTCGATAGAAACTTTATTGGAATTAGGATTAGAAGATCACATTGTAGCGGCAGCTGGTTTAGATAATGAAGTACCAGAAACACAAAAAGACGCATTTTCAAAAATACAATATTTGGACGAATTTACACCATCATTGGAAACAACTATGATGTTAGAACCTGATATGATTTTTTCGTGGGGCTCTTTGTTTCGAGAGAAAACGTTGGGGGATGTGAATGATTGGATTGAAAGAGGAACGAATATTTATATGAATACGAATACACATCCCGTATCAAATGGCGAAAGTTATCCAAAAACATTGGAAAATGAATATACAGATATTTTAACAATTGGGAAAATTTTTGATGTACAAAGCAAAGCAGAGCAAATTGTAGATAGTATGAAAGAGCAAATTGCTAAAGTACAAGAAGAAACATCGCATATCGAAGAAAAACCTACGGTGTTTATTATCGAATCTATGAATGACCGATTTGTCAACTATGGACAAAGTAGTTTAGGTGGAGATATGGTTACAAAACTTGGAGGAGTTCTTGTAAATCCAGATGCATCAGAGGTTGGGAAAGAAGATTTGATAGCTAAAGATGCAGATGTAATCTTTGTAGTCTATATGCCATATTCAGGAGATGATCCAGAAGAAGTAAAACAAGAAAAGTTAAATGAAATTTATGAGGATGAAGCATTGGCAAGTTTAAGTGCAGTACAAGAACAACGAGTAATACCAATTATGTTAAGTGAAATGTATGCAAGTGCAACAAGAACAAAAGATGGAATTATAACATTTGCAAAAGGGCTTTATCCAGAATTAAAAATACAGTTTGAATAATTGGAAGAAGAGTATGAACAGAAAAGATAAAGGAAGTTTCATTATCATTGTATTAATTATAGTTTTAATTGTATCTGTATTGGCAGCAATAACATTTGGAAATGCACAATTGACGCTTCAAGACGTGTATAGTGTCTTAGGATATGAAATTTTTCACTTCAAAGGATTAGAATCGTACGGAAAAGGAGCAATTCACGATGTTGTTTGGCTGATACGCTTTCCAAGAGTAATGTTGGCACTATCAGTGGGAATGGGGCTTTCCATCTGTGGTGTAGTTATGCAGGCTGTTGTGAAAAATTCCCTTGCAGACCCATATGTATTAGGAATTTCTTCAGGAGCCTCTCTAGGAGCAACGATAGGAATATTGTTTGGATTTGGAGCAGTATTCGGCAGTAATTTTATAGGGATTATGGCATTTCTTGGAGCTGTTTTAGTTTCCTTTTTTGTATTGTTGATTGCCAACATAGGAGGAACCGTAAATGCAGGAAAGTTAGTGTTGTCAGGAATGGCTGTTAGTGCAGTATGTACAGCTTTTTCTAACTTTGCGCTCTATCTTGCGAATAATGATAATGCTTCAGCAGAAGTTATGTTTTGGGTGATGGGAAGTCTAGCTGGAGCAAAGTGGAGTCAAATTCTAGTTATTTTACCTGTAATGATTTTGGGAACTATCTTATTTTGGATCCAATCTAGAAGTTTGAATTTGATGCTTCTAGGAGATGAGGTTTCCATTACACTAGGAACAAACTTACATAGGATGAGGAATTTCTATTTGGTAGTTTGTTCCTTAATGATAGGGTTTTGTGTCTATGCGGCAGGAACAATAGGGTTCATTGGATTGATTATCCCACATGCAGTAAGAATGTGCGTTGGGACAGATCACAAAAAGGTAATACCTATTTGTGCATTAACAGGTGCTATTTTTCTTATTTGGGCAGATGTATTTTGCCGAATTATTCTAAAAAACTCAGAATTACCAATAGGAATTTTAGTTTCTCTTATAGGAGCACCTTGTTTTATTTATTTGATGGTAAGACAATCCTATGGATTTGGAGGAAGTAATCGATGAAATTAGAAGCACAACAGGTAAAGGTATCCTATGGGGAATCTCAAATTTTAAAAGAGGTAACCCTATCTGCAAAGAAAAGAGAGTTTGTCGGTGTAATAGGTCCAAATGGAAGTGGAAAATCTACGCTATTAAAATGCATGTATCGAGTTCTGAAGCCAGAGGGTGGATGCATTTTTTTTGATGAAATAGATGTACAAAAAATGCCTTACAAAGATTCTGCAAAAAAAGTAGCTGTGGTGGCACAGCATAACCATTATAATTTTGATTTCACAGTAATGGAAATCGTGATGATGGGGCGTTCCCCACATAAAAAAATGCTGGAACGTGACAATCAAGAGGATATTTATATTGTAGAAGATGCCTTAAAAAAAGTAGGGATGGATACGTATTTGCAACGAAATTTTTCAACACTTTCAGGGGGAGAACAGCAAAGAGTTATTCTAGCAAGAGCACTCGCCCAACAAACCTCTTGCTTGATTTTAGATGAACCAACAAACCACCTAGACATTACCCATCAACTTCAGCTTATGAAAATTATAAAAGGACTAGATATTACAGTGATTTCTGCGATTCATGATTTGAATATTGCAGCGATGTTTTGCGATAAAATCTATGTGTTAAAAGAAGGAAGGGTACATGCATACGGAACACCCAAAAAAGTACTGACAAAGGAGTTAATACGGGAAGTATATGAGGTAGAAAGCGAAATTGTTCAAGACCAAAATGGAAGATATCATATTTTGTTTTTGGAATAAAACGCTATCAAATAATATGCAAAAGGTATACAAAGGGGAATACTTGACTAGAATAGATAATTAGATATCCTAAGCCTTCCCTGGCAGCTAAAAATTCCCCAATGACCACTCCAACTAAACAAAGTCCAATATTTACTTTCATATTGCTAATAATAGCAGGGATAGAGCTTGGTAGTATTACCTTGCGAAGCACATGATAGCGATTGCCTCCAAGTGTATAGATAAGAGTGATTTTTTCAGGGTCAACACTACAAAAGTTTGTATACAAACTTAAAATACTTCCAAAGATAGCAACGGACATACCAGCCGTAACAATTGTAAATTGGTTTGCCCCAAGCCATACAATAAGCAAAGGTGCAAGAGCAGACTTTGGAAGACTATTTAAAACCACTAAATAAGGGTCTAAAATTTCAGAAAGCCTTTTACTGTACCAAAGCAAAACTGCAGTAAAAATACCAAAGAAAGTGACAAGTACAAAGCTTAATACAGTTTCTTTTAGTGTTGAGAAAAGGTGTGCAAAAATAGAACCAGTTAAGAGCATTTCTATAAAACAATTAAAAATCTTAGAAGGACTACTAAAAATAAAGGAATCAATCCATTGTAAACGAGAGGAAATTTCCCATAGGCATAAAAAAAGAATTAAGAGAAATATTTGAGAGAAAACAACGAAAAGTCGTTGTTTTTTTAATGCTTTAAGATAAAGTTGTTGTTCTTTTGACATTTCATGCATTTTGCGTCAGCTCCTTCCATAAAATATTAAAATAAGTTTTAAATTCAGGTGCATTTCTTCGATTCATAGGTGTATCCTCCTCTAATGAAAAAGAGATAGGCAAGATACGTTGAATGGTTGCTGGGCGTCTGCTTAAAACGAGAATTCGGTCTGCAAGACTTACAGCTTCCGACAAATCGTGGGTAACTAATATAGCAGTTTGGTTTGATTTTCGAATAATCTGCCCAATATCATCGCTAACAGTTAAACGAGTTTGATAATCCAAAGCAGAAAAAGGTTCATCAAGAAGTAATAATTCTGGTTCGAGAACTAAAGTACGGATTAAGGCAGCTCGTTGTCGCATTCCACCAGATAATTCCGACGGTCTTGCATTGGCGAATTGTCCAAGTCCGTACGTTTCCATAAGGGATTTTGCATATTCCTTCGATTCATTGGAGAGCTTATGCTGTATTTCTAATCCAAGGAGGATGTTTCGATACACACTTCGCCATTCAAATAAATGATCGTGCTGCAGCATATAACCCACACGAGTCTTAATGTTTTCACCAGATTCCCCGTTCAGTAAAATCGTTCCTTTTTCAGGAGGAATTAAGCCAGCGATTAAAGACAGAAGAGTAGATTTGCCACACCCAGATGGTCCTACAATCGCAGTAAACTCCCCAGCATTTACAGCAAAAGAAATATCAGATAATGCTTGAGTTTCCCCATCCAACGTATGATATGCATAATTTATATGTTGTAATTCTAGAATTGGTTTCATCAATACAACTCCATTCAATAAATATATGTTTAGTTTATGAGAAATAGAAAATAGTGTTCCGATTTTTTAGTTTTCATAAAAGACTGGACAGAAAATTTATTTCTTGAGATAATAAAGAAAAAATATTGGGAGGAAGATAAAATGTTAGAACAATTAAAGGAAGAAGTATATCAGGCAAATATGCTGTTGCCAAAATATAATTTGGTTACATTCACTTGGGGAAATGTAAGTGGGATTGATAGAGAGAAAGGGTTATTTGTAATTAAACCAAGTGGAGTAGAGTATGAAAAATTAACTCCAGAGGATATGGTTGTAGTAGATTTACAGGGCAATAAGGTAGAAGGAAAATATCAGCCATCCTCAGATACTCCAACACATGTTGTATTATACAATCGTTTTCCAAAATTAGGAGGAATTGTACATACCCATTCTTCTTGGGCAACTAGCTGGGCACAGGCTGGAAGAGATATTCCTTGTTATGGAACAACACATGCAGATTATATTTATGGAGAGATTCCTTGCGTTCGCAACCTTACAAAAGACGAAATAGAAGAGGCATATGAAAAGAATACAGGAATTCTCATAGCAGATGCATTTGAAAGTATGAAAAAGGATTATATGGCAGTTCCAGCAGTTCTTTGTAAACATCATGGAGTATTTACTTGGGGAAAAGATGCACATGAAGCAGTTCACAATGCAGTAGTAGCAGAAGAAGTAGCTAAGATGGCAGCAAGATGTGAAATGCTTAATCCACAAGTAAAGCCAGCACCACAAGAACTTCAAGATAAGCATTATTATCGTAAACATGGAGCAAATGCATATTATGGTCAAAAATAAATAAATAAAGATGAAAAAATCGTGGTTTCCAAAAAAGGGAATCACGATTTTTTTTGCCCAAAAGTCATAAAAGAAGACATGTCCGAATACAATTATATAAGTGAAATTATAATTAATACATAAATTTGTAAATAATTTTAGAAAAGTCTTGCAAAAAAAAACGTATAATG
>JAHLFA010000026.1 GCA_018883985.1 Candidatus Ruminococcus intestinipullorum
AAAACGTACATCTTATGGAATACGAAAATTTGAACGTCTTAGAACTCGTATTTTTCTTGTAACTAATTAACATTAAAATTGGCACTTGGAGGTTTGTTTGCCATGCGCAAAATTAGTAAAGTTTACATAAAACATAAAAATACCTCCAAACGCAACAATGGAGCGGGATTTAAAAAATCCCACCCCAACTATTGACTTAGAACCAGTTTTTTAGCGTAACAGCATTTTTTATACTAATGATTTGCCTGTTCTAAATTTTTATTTGCAGTAGAAAGCATCAATTTAATACGATTTAATTGATTTACTTCACTAGCTCCTGGGTCAAAGTCAATGGCAACAATGTTAGACTCGGGATGTTTTCTACGAAGTTCTTTGATGACACCCTTTCCAACTACATGGTTTGGAAGACATGCAAAAGGTTGAGTACATACGATATTTGGTGCACCAGAGTGAATTAACTCTAACATCTCACCCGTTAAAAACCAACCTTCTCCTGTTTGATTTCCAATAGATACAAATTCAGAAGCCATCTTAGCTAAAGCTTGTATTTTTGCAGGTTCTTCAAAGTGTTTACTCTCTGCAAAAGCTTTACTTGCAGGAGAGCGGAACCATTCTAATAAACGAATTCCTAAGTTCCCCATCCAAGCCTTTGATTTTGCCATTCCTAGGTGTGAAACTTTAAAGTTCTGATTGTAGAAGCAATAAAGAAGGAAATCTAGAAGATCTGGAACAACAGCTTCTGCACCTTCATGTTCTAAAAGCTCTACTAAGTGATTATTTGCTGCAGGTAAAAATTTCACTAAAATTTCACCTACAATACCAACACGAGGCTTCTTAACATCCAAAACTTCGATTTGATCAAAATCACGAATGATTTCCTGACATAATTTTTTAAATTCTCTACGGCTTGGATAGCCTTTTGATACAAATTTTTTACAAACGTCAACCCATTTTCTGTGAATACTAGCAGTTGTTCCTGAAACTGCTTCGTATGGACGCATACGGTAAATACATTTCATGAATATATCCCCGAAGACAACAGCATACATTCCACGCAAGGCAAGAGCAGGTGTAATCTTGAATCCTGGATTGCCTTCTAATCCACTTAAGTTAATTGAAATCACAGGAATATGTTCATATCCAGCCTTTTTCAATGCTCTACGGATAAATCCAATATAGTTAGAAGCACGACATCCTCCACCAGTCTGGCTAATAATGACAGCAAGACGATTTGTATCATATTTTCCAGATAGAATCGCATCCATAATTTGTCCGACTACAATTAGGGATGGGTAGCACGCATCATTATTTACATATTTTAGCCCAACATCTACGGATTGTCTATTGTCATTAGGTAGTACCTCAACACGATAACCAGAGGCGTGGAAGGCTGCCTCTAGTAGCTCAAAATGTAATGGTGACATTTGAGGACATAAAATAGTATAGTCTTTACGCATCTCTTTTGTAAAAGGTACCTTTTCGATAGATGCAGGGAGAATTTCACGTTTGGAAGCGTGTTCTTCTCTTACTCGAATAGCAGCTAATAAGGAGCGAATACGAATTCGAGCAGCTCCTAAGTTATTGACCTCATCAATCTTTAGAGAAGTATATATTTTATTGGACTGTGTGAGAATATCTGCAACTTGATCTGTTGTAACAGCATCCAATCCACATCCGAAAGAGTTTAATTGTACTAAATCTAGGTTATCCTTTGTTTTTACATAATTAGCCGCTGCATATAAGCGAGAATGATACATCCACTGATCCATGACATTTAGGGGACGTTCAACTTTTCCAAGGTGAGAGATTGAATCTTCTGTCAATACAGCAATGTTATAGGATGTAATTAATTCAGGCAAACCATGATTTACCTCTGGGTCAATGTGATAAGGACGTCCAGCAAGCACAATACCACGAGTACCAGTTTTTTCTAAAAAGGCTAGAGTTTCTTCTCCTTTGCGTAACATATCTTGGCGACAAGATGCAAGTTCCGTCCATCCCTTATGTACAGCCATCTTAATCTCTTCAGAGGAAAGTGAGAATTTCTCAGATAACTCTTCTATCAATCGGTAGGAGAGAGTTTCTTCACTTTGAAAAGAAATAAAAGGATGCATAAAATCTACTTGCTTTTGAATGATAGCATCCATATTATTTTTAATATTTTCTGGATAGGATGTTACAATTGGACAATTGTAGTGGTTGTTCGCTTCTTCAAATTCATTACGCTCATAAGGAATACAAGGATAAAAAATACGGGAAATACCCTCGTTAATTAGCCATTGTACATGCCCATGTGCCAACTTTGCCGGATAACATTCGGATTCACTTGGGATGGATTCAATACCTAGTTCGTAAATATTTCTAGTAGAAGCAGGAGAGAGAATTACACGAAATCCTAATTCTGTAAAAAATGTATGCCAAAAAGGATAGTTTTCATACATGTTTAGAACACGAGGAATCCCGATAGTTCCTCTCTTTGCTTCATCCACAGAAAGCGGTTTGTAAGAAAAATATCTTTCCATTTTATAGGCAAAAAGGTTAGGTACATTGCTAGATGCTTTTTCTTTTCCAAGACCACGCTCGCAACGATTTCCTGTAATAAATCTACGGTTACCACTAAAGTGATTGATAGTAAGTCGACAATGATTCATACATTTTTGACACTTTGCCATAGTAGTCTTATATTCCAATGCCTCGATTTCTTCGATAGGGAGCATGGTTGTATTCTCACATCCAGAATAACGTTCTCTAGCAATTAAGGCAGCTCCAAAAGCTCCCATAATTCCAGCGATATCAGGGCGAATTGCTTTGCAATTTGCAATTTTTTCAAAACTTCTAAGGACAGCATTGTTGTAGAAGGTACCACCTTGTACTACGATATGTTTTCCAAGTTCTGAAGCATCAGATACCTTTATTACTTTAAATAACGCATTTTTAATGACTGAGTAGGCTAGACCTGCTGAGATATCAGCAACGGCAGCACCTTCTTTTTGTGCCTGTTTTACTTTAGAATTCATAAATACAGTACAACGAGTACCAAGGTCAATTGGATTTTTAGCGTACAAAGCTTCTTCGGCAAAATCCTGTACAGAGTAATTCAATGATTTTGCAAATGTTTCAATGAAGGAACCACATCCAGCAGAACAAGCTTCATTGAGTTGCACACTGTCTACTGTTTGGTTTTTAATCTTGATACACTTCATATCCTGCCCGCCAATGTCCAAAATACAATCTACATCAGGCTCAAAAAAGGAAGCTGCGTAGTAATGTGCAACTGTTTCTACCTCTCCTTCATCAAGAAGAAGTGCAGCTTTAATCAATGCTTCACCATATCCAGTAGAGCAAGAACGTACAATTTGAACACCTTCTGGAAGCTGACTGTAAATATCACGAATCGCATCAATCGTAGTTCCAAGAGGATCTCCTTGGTTGTTGCGATAGAAGGAGTATAGTAGAGTTCCGTCTTCGCCAACAAGGGCAACTTTTGTAGTGGTAGAACCAGCGTCAACACCTAGAAAGACTTTTCCTTTATAGGTAGAAAGTGCCTTCATAGGGACTTGGTGCTTAGCATGTCTAGAAGTAAACTCTTCATATTCGGCAGAAGAATCAAAGAGTGGTTCTAAACGTTCTACCTCAATTTCCATTTTAATTTTTGCAGCTAACCTCTCTTGAAGCTTGAGCAGAGGAATGGAAACCTCTTTTTTTGAATTTAGTGCAGAACCAATTGCTGCAAATAAATGTGAATGCTTTGGAGCAACAATATGCTCATCATCTAATTTCAATGTACGAATAAAAGCTTGTTTTAGCTCTGATAAAAAGTGGAGTGGACCGCCAAGAAAGGCTACATGCCCACGAATAGGCTTTCCACATGCAAGGCCACTAATGGTTTGATTTACTACGGCTTGGAAAATAGAAGCTGCCAAATCTTCTTTTGATGCACCCTCATTGATGAGAGGTTGAATATCAGATTTTGCAAATACTCCACAACGAGCAGCGATAGAATACAGTGCTTTGTAGTTCTTTGCATACTCATTTAACCCAGTAGCATCTGTTTGTAAAAGAGATGCCATTTGATCAATAAATGAACCTGTTCCACCAGCACATACGCCGTTCATACGTTGTTCTACATTGCCATCTTCAAAATAAATAATTTTGGCATCTTCACCTCCAAGTTCAATTGCAACATCTGTTTGAGGTGCATAGTCTTGTAGGGCAGAAGATACAGCCACAACCTCTTGTACAAAAGGTACTTCTAAGTGTGTAGCCAGTGTCAATCCTCCTGAGCCAGTAATGACTGGAGAAACTTGTATATGCCCAAGTTTAAACACTGCACGATTAAGTAAATCGGATAATGTTTCCTGAATGTTCGCAAAGTGGCGTTCATAATCAGAAAACAATATTTCGTGTTCAGAATTTAAAATTGCAATTTTTACAGTGGTGGAACCTATATCAATTCCCAAAGTATATAGTTCTACGTCTATCATAATAAATTCCTCATCTTTTGCTGATTATATATTTTAGTTATTACCTATTAAAATGCAATTTGAATTGCAGCATGTTTCATTATACGATAAAGGTGAAAAAAAAACAATTGTCATTATTGTTGAAAATGGGAGATAGAGCCATACAGATTCTTAGTAGGATGACAGAAAAATGTATTTGACAAATTGTATGCATCCTTGTACAATTATTTCTTGTAAGGGAAAAAATTATTAAGGAGAGTATGTGATTGAATTGGTTAAATAATCTAGAAAGAAAGTTTGGACGTTATGCAATCCATAATCTAACAATGTATTTAATCGGGACCTATATTATAGGGTATGGTATTAGGTTTCTTCTTCCTGGAGTGCTTCCATGGTTATATTTACAACCAGGAGCGATTTTACGAGGAGAGATATGGAGACTTGTATCATGGGTATTAATCCCACCTGGGGGGAGCTTGCTTACCATTGTGATTATGTTGATGCTGTACTATTCTCTAGGTACAAGTCTTGAGAGAACTTGGGGAGCATTTCGGTATAACGTGTATATTTTTTCTGGGATTATCTTCACAGTATTGGGTGCGTTCATCTTATATTTTTTGGTGGGACAAGCAGCAGATATTTATGGAGGATTTTTTAGCACATATTACATTAATCTTTCCATTTTTCTTGCATTTGCGGTGAGTTATCCAGAGATGGAATTGCTCTTATATTTTATCATCCCTATAAAGATGAAGTGGATGGGACTGGTATATGGAGCGTATGTTCTGTATCAATTGATTACAGGAAATATTGTAGTAAAGATTGTGATTATTTCTTCTTTGCTGAATTTTATTGTATTCTTCCTAGGTAGCAGAAATGTAAGACCGTACATGCCAAAAGAAAGGCTGCGAAAAGCACAGTTTAAGAAACAGTTGCATCCCCATATGACTTGTGCAAATGGTGCGAAGCATCGTTGTGCAGTTTGTGGGCGTACCGAATTAGATGACCCGAATTTGGAATTTCGTTACTGTTCCAAGTGTAATGGGAACTATGAATACTGTCAGGATCATTTGTTCACACATCAGCATGTGAAGTGATTTTTTAATAAAAATAAGAGGAGAGATTATGAACACTATGAAAAAGACAAAAGTAATCTGTACGATGGGACCAAACACAAATGACAAAGAAGTGATGAGAAAATTAATGCAAAACGGAATGGATATTGCAAGATTTAACTTTTCTCATGGAGATCATGAAGAACAAAAGTCTAGAATGGACTTATTAAAAGCTCTTCGTGAAGAAGAAAACAAAAATACAGCAATATTGTTGGATACAAAAGGGCCTGAAATTCGTACAGGACTTTTGAAAGATGGTAAAAAGGTAAATCTAGAAGCTGGCAATAAATTTGTATTAACAATGGATGAGATTGTGGGAGATGACAGCAAAGTTTCTATCTCTTATAAAGGATTGGTTGAAGATGTAAAGGCTGGAACAACAATTTTGATTGATGACGGTCTAATCGGATTAGAAGTAGTAGAAACAACAGAAAAAGAAATCATCTGTGAAATTATTAATGGTGGAGAGCTTGGAGAAAGAAAGGGTGTAAACGTACCAAATGTACCAGTTAGACTTCCAGCTCTTACAGAGAAGGATAAAGATGATATCAGATTTGGTGTAGAACAGGATATTGATTTTATTGCAGCATCTTTCGTACGTAATGCAGAATGTATTTTAGAAATTCGTGCACTTTTGAAAGAGTTAAATGCACCATATATTCCAATTATTGCAAAAATCGAAAATGGAGAAGGTATCGAAAATATCGATGAAATTATCCGTGCAGCAGATGGTATCATGGTAGCACGTGGAGACATGGGTGTTGAAATTCCAGCAGAAGAAGTTCCACACTTACAGAAAATGATTATTAAAAAATGTAATAGTCACTTTAAACCAGTTATTACAGCAACACAGATGCTTGATTCTATGATGCGTAATCCACGTCCAACAAGAGCTGAAGTAACAGACGTTGCAAATGCTGTATATGATGGAACAGATGCAGTTATGCTTTCAGGAGAAACAGCACAAGGAAAATATCCAGTAGAAGCTCTTAAGATGATGGTGCAAATCGTAGAAAATACAGAACAACACTTAGATTACGATATGCTTATGCAAAAAGCAGGAGATAATCTAGATAAAGGTGTAGCTGGAGCAATTGGATACTCTTCTGCATTAGCAGCAGAAAAGTTAGATGCAAAATGTATTATTACACCAACAGCATCAGGTGCAACTGCTAGAATTATGTCTAAGATGAAACCAAGAAGACCAATTATCGCAACAACTCCAGACGATAGAGTGTTAAGAAGAATGTCTATTTATTGGGGTGTTCAAGGTTATAAGTCTATGGAATGCCACACAACAGAAGACATTTGTACAGAAGCAATCCAAATTGCTAAGATTAAAGAGTGTGCTGAAGTTGGAGATACAGTTGTATTAACAGCAGGACTTCCATCATTGAGCCAACAAACAGTTCGTGATGGTGTAAGTAACATGATGAGAATTACAACAATCGAAGAGTAAGAATAATAAGGATTTATACGAAGTTTTAGGGGCGAGATTCTTTGAATCTCGCCCCATTTTTATTGACAATTGGTTGCGATTGGTATATAGTGTTTCTTGAAAGAACTACTAATAAAGTTTAGGAAGAATGATGTGAATGGAAAAGAATCAATTTTCAGACTACTTACAGCATTTTGGTTTAACAAGACAAGAGGCATCTGTTTATCTTATGCTTCTCTTAAAAGGAAAGCAGACAGGGTATGAAATTGCTAAAGAAACAGGAATATCCAGATCAAATGCATATGGAGCTTTGGCAGCTTTAGTGGAAAAAGGTGCTGCCTATTTACAAGAGGAGTCTGCCAAGAAGTATATTCCAGTTTCGTTGGATGAATTTTGTGGAAATTATTTACAGCGAATACAAAATGAAAGAAATTGGTTATTAGAGCATTTGCCAAGACAACAAGTAGAGGAAGAAGGCTATATTACAATAGAAGGCAAACGAAACATACAGGATAAGATACGAAACTTACTAAAAAATACAAAAGAACGAGTTTATATGGCATGTACAGTTGAATATTTGAAAGAGTATGAAGAAGAATTGCTATTGCTTTCACAGGAGAAAAAGAAAGTAGTAATTCTTACAGATCAATGTTGGGAGAAAGAAGGAGTAGTTACTTACGTAACACAGAATCGTGGAAATCAAATTGGATTGATAACGGATTCTAGATATGTGCTTTCGGGTGAATATGGAATCGACAGTCAAAATACATGTTTATATTCTGGACAGAAAAATTTTGTAATGTTGTTTAAATCAGCACTTGCAAATGAGATAAAACTGATTCAACTTCAGGGAGGAGAATTTAGAAATGAGTAAAGAAACATTTGTGACAAAAGAACAATTGGATGAGATAACAAAGACATATCCTACACCGTTTCATTTATATGATGAAAAAGGGATTCGTGAGAATGTAAAGGCATTGAGAGAGGCATTTTCATGGAATGAAGGGTATAAGGAGTATTTTGCAGTAAAGGCATGTCCAAACCCATTTTTGATTGATATTTTAAGAGAGTATGGATGTGGGTGTGATTGTTCTTCTTATACAGAATTATTGCTATCTGAGGCTTTGGGGATTACTGGACATGAAATTATGTTTTCCTCTAATGATACACCAGCAGAAGATTTTATCCTTGCAGATAAATTGGGAGCAATAATAAATTTAGATGATATTACCCATATTGAATTTTTAGAGAAGACAATTGGTCATCTTCCAGAAATAATCAGTTGTCGTTATAATCCAGGGGGATTGTTTAAAATAAGTAATGATATTATGGATAATCCAGGAGATGCAAAGTATGGAATGACAACAGAACAGCTTTTTGAAGCATTTAAAACTTTAAAGAGTAAAGGTGTAAAAGAGTTTGGAATTCATGCGTTTCTAGCAAGTAATACGGTAACAAATGAATACTATCCAATGCTTGCAAAAGTTTTATTTGAACAAGCTGTAAAGCTTCAAAAAGAAACAGGAGTACATATTAAGTTTATCAACCTTTCTGGAGGAATTGGGATTCCTTATAGACCTGAACAAGAGGCGAATGATATCTATGCAATTGGAGAAGGAGTTCGTCAAGTGTTTGAAGAGGTTTTGGTTCCAGCAGGTATGGGTGATGTTGCTATTTATACAGAGCTTGGTCGTTATATGACAGGGCCATATGGATGTCTTGTAACAAAGGCAATTCATGAAAAGCATACACACAAAGAGTATATTGGAGTAGATGCTTGTGCTGTAGATTTGATGCGTCCTGCTATGTATGGTGCATATCATCATATAACAGTTATGGGGAAAGAAAATGAACCTTGTGATACAATTTATGATGTAACAGGTTCTCTTTGCGAAAACAATGATAAATTTGCAGTGGATAGAAAACTTCCAAAAATCGACATAGGGGATTATCTTGTGATTCATGATACAGGAGCACATGGATATGCTATGGGTTATAACTACAATGGAAAGTTGAAACATGCAGAGCTTTTATTAAAAGAGGATGGAAGTGTACAGTGTATTCGACGTGCTGAAAAACCAGAAGATTATTTTGCAACATTGGATTGTTTTGAAATTGGAAAAAAATTGATAAAAAAATAAAAAAAGGTATTGCAAAAAATAAAATAGTATGATATTATAAATTTCGTTCGAGGGAGAGATGAAAAAATCCCTCGAAAAATAAGCGGATGTGGCGGAATGGCAGACGCACAAGACTCAAAATCTTGCGTAGGTGACTACGTATGGGTTCAAGTCCCATCATCCGCATGGTTTAAGAGTAGAGACCTTGAAAACATTATGTTTTCAAGGTTTTTTATTTGCGGTTCTAAGTCAATAGTTGGGGTGGGATTTTATAAATCCCGCTCCATTGTTGCGTTTGGAGGTATTTTTATGTTTTATGTAAACTTTACTAATTTTGCGCATGGCAAACAAACCTCCAAGTGCCAATTTTA
>JAHLFA010000027.1 GCA_018883985.1 Candidatus Ruminococcus intestinipullorum
AGCAATTTCCTCATCCTCTTTTATTTGTTTTTATACTTTCTTAAACCATATAATCTACAACTAAATACATGTAATCTTCTATCAGTAGGGGTAATCCCATCGTTGCAATGTTTTAACAGATACGCCTAATAATTCTGCAAAATCTTTGGATTTATAATTTGTGATATTGTTTGTGTTCATAAAAAATTTCCTTTCATTTTATAAACACATTATGTCACATTTAAACATATATATATTTTTTTAAATCACTTAAAATTCCTCCTACTTCATTACTTTTTGCAAAACGGTTACTAGCTCCTCAATGGTATCCTCGTTTCCATTTCTAATATCCTCTGCCACACATGTTCGAATATGATTCGATAAGAGCTTTTTATTAAAACTGTTTAACGCAGCATTCACTGCTGATACTTGTATTAATATATCAGGACAATAGCAGTCCCTCTCTACCATTCTTTTAATGCCTCGTACCTGCCCTTCGATACGACTTAAGCGATTCATCAAATCCCTATACTCCTTGGCAGAACGCTCTTTTGTTTTCTGACAACATTCTTGATTTTCCAAAATATTTTCACCCCTTTCTGCTAGAATTATATACCCTGTGTGGGTATTTTACAAGTATTTTTTTACAAACATTCTTATATGACTAGACAATGCCCTCTATTTCTTATATAATTAACTTTGTAAGATTATGTACATTAGATTTTTATCTTTATTTATATGAATCATGGAGGAAATATGGAAGAGAATATTAAAAGAGATATTGCCATGGATTCACAATTAGGCTTTTGGGTAATTCGTATATTTCCAGATGGTTCTAGAATCATGTTTGGGGATGAGGTAATGTATCGAGTATTAGGGGTCAAAGAAAATTTACCTCCTGATCGCCTATATCAATTTTGGCATAAACGTATTCATCCCGATTATGTACGTTACGTCAGAAGCTCATCTAGTAAAATGGTTTTAGCTCAACAAACGGAGGTAGAATACCCTTGGAATCATCCTGACTTTGGATGGATTTTAGTTCGATGTGGTGGTAATTTAGATAGAAAAGAAAATGGTTCTATTTATATTAGAGGATACCATCATAATATTACGAGCATTTTAAAAAATGACTTTGATTCTGTTTTTGCACATGAGGTATTCGATTTATATAAATTTAGTAAATATGCTCCTTACCTACTGGGTGCATATGATGAAATTTTTGAAATTGAACCAGATACATATGACATTCGTACAATTGCATACAAAAAAGAAAAGTACTCTCCTATTACAGAGAAATACACCACTTGGGATGCATTGGAACATCGAGTTCACAAAGATGATTCTGAAGCATTGATACAACTATTTTCTGAAGAGTCTATTTCGCAGTTAAAAGAAAATACTTCCAAATCTGTAGAATTTCGAACAAAAACTTTAGATAACGAATTTATATGGGTTCGTGGTATTGTATTTTGGTTAAGCTTTAATGGACAAGACAAGCTCCTATTTGTTACACAGGATATACAGGCAAAGAAAAAAATTGATTTGCTAACAAAAGATAATGAAGATATTATTCAAGCTTTAGTATCTGCAAAATCTGCAATTATTGACATAAATATAGATACACAAGAAACTCGAATTTTAAAGTGCGACAAGGAAGAAGATATCAATCATATCTCAACTTTGGATTCACTAAAAAATAATTTTATCGAAGGGTATTTAAATCATGATAATGCAATAATCCTTCGTGATTTTTTGACAATAGATACTTTGAGGAAATGTTTGAATGATAAGAAAGAACGTGGAATTGATATCAAATTTAAAGCGTCCAACTTCCATTATGAATGGATTCGCTTTTCTATTCTTGTACCACCTAATTCTTCCAATCGTGTATTCCTTCTTATCAAAAACATCAATCATCAATATCTATTACAGCACATTATGGAGAACTTTATCTATAACTCCTGCGATTATCTGTATTATATTGATTTAAAGAATGACTGGTTTATTCGATTTTCTGGAAATACAAACCGTAAAAACTTACCAGCAGAAAAAGGCAGCAATTATGAGCAATGTGTAAGAGCTTTCGCTGAACAATATGTTCCAAGAGAAGATTTGGACAGAGTAATTAAAATGATGAAGCCAGAATACATATTAAATGAATTAGATAAGCATGGCTTTTTAAATTTCACCACAGGGTTTTATGATAATGGAACTGACTACGCAAGAAAACATATTCAGATTCAATATTATGATAAGCAGAATCAAATTGTGCTTATGCAATCTGTAGATATTACAGACAGCTATTTAGCACAAAAGGAAATGGATTTAGAACTTGAGAAAGTGAAAAAAGAAGCAAAAATGGACTTCCTTACTCAACTCTATAATCGATTAGGATGTGAGGAAATGATTCAAACTTATATAAAAGAATGTAAGGTTGATAAACCTTCTGCTTTTATCTTGTTTGACTTAGATAATTTTAAATTGATTAATGACCATTTTGGTCATCAAGAGGGTGATGAGGTATTAAAACTTATCGCACAACGTCTGAAAAACAGTTGCAGGTCTAATGATATTGTTGCTCGTTTAGGTGGAGATGAATTTATTGTATTCCTAAAGGAATTAAATTCAAAAGAAGATATACACCACTTTATAAAACCTGTTTTGGAGAAACTAAATTTAGATTATTGTAATAATGATAGACGTATTCATGTAAGTGCTTCTGCTGGAGTTACATTTTTTGAAAAGTCAGAAGACAGTGATTTTTCAACCTTGTACAGAGAGGCTGATAAGGCGATGTATCATGCGAAAAATACAGGAAAGAATAATTATCAAATATTTTTAAATTAATTGTTCATATTAAAAATGAGGACTATATAGAGTAATCTATACGGTCCTCATTCTTTATTTCTCATTTAATCTTATTTTTTCTAACATTTGTGCAACTTCTTTTGATGCATGTTGAAATAAATAATTTCTATCCTGCACAGGTTTTTCCAAATGTTGCTCTCGAATCAAACGATTTACTGCTTCGATTTCTTTTTTAAATTCTGTTGCAGACAATCTTCTTGACCCATGCCCCATTGTAATCATTTGTTCTAAAAAATCTGATGTAGCTACCGTTACATAGTATTCTTTAGAAAGCTGATTACTCATCTTTTCAATGTAACTATCAGCCGTTTCTGCTTCTTTTGTAAATATAATTTCCAAATTTCCACATGTAGTTTGTGTTCCGAGATTCCCTTTTACTTTATACCCATCATAAACAATTACCACATGATTTTTTTTGTATCCTTGGTAATTTGCCAGAATATCTTGAAGACTTAACCTTGCTGCATCAATATTGACTGCTGCCAATTCTTTTAACTCTTCCCATGCAAAAATAATATTATAGCCGTCAACCAGAAGATATTCTTCTTTCATCCTATTATTACCTCCTGTTTTCTCTCAATTTTAGAATCCCTTCCACGAGTATTTTTACATCATCTAAAATATAGTCAAATGCTCCTGCTTCACACATTTTTATAATTACAAGTCCTATAGGTACTGCTAAAATCATTCCTAAAACACTGCTAAATTTATATCCCACATATAAAAGTAAGAGTGTTACCAAAGGATTCATCCCCATACTATCTCCTACAAGTTTTGGTTGGAGTAATTGTCTTGCTACCTGAGAGATTACATATATAATTACTAAACCAATTACTTTACGATAATCTCCCATAAAAAATGTATAGATAGCCCACGGAATCATTGCCGTTCCTGTTCCAAAAAATGGAAGAAAATCTAGTATAGCTATTAGCAAAGCAACTAATACAAAATAGTGGATTCCCAGAATAAAAAAGCCGATCCCCAATATAAGAAATACAATTCCCATAATTTTAAACTGTGCTTTTAAGTAGCCACCTACGGCATATCGTAAGTTTTCCATAACAAGTGTCATTCTCTTCTCAATAGCTGGAGGCGAAATTTTATAAAACCAAGCAATTACTTCTTCTCTTTCCACTGTAAAAAAATATGCAGAGAGTAATGAAACAAAAATAGAAATTAAATAGGATGGTACTCTTTTTGCAAACCTTCTAGCAGCTGACATGGTAGGCTGACTTATTTTTGATATCACATCTGCCATGTACTGGTCTAAATCTTCTACTACCGCTTTCCAACCGTCTTGAATGCCTTGTGGAAGTGTTTGAAATATACCTGATAAGTCTGATCCTATCTTTCGTAACCCATCTTCTAACTGTGCATACAAATTTGGAAAGTCATGTATAAATCCCGATAATTCAAAAGAAATTCTACTAATCCCAAAATAAATTCCTATTACAATACCTGCAATGACTACGATTACAAGAATCGCTGTTCCCAACCGCTTTACAATTTTTAAACGTCTCTCTAACCAATTCACCAGTGGATAGGCTATGGAAGCAATCAGCCACCCTATCACAAACGGCATTAAAAATGCAATTGCTCGAATTCCTATCACAATAACAGCTGCTGTTGCAAGAAGACTAAAAATTAAGCTTATACAAACTTGCCAATAAGGTCTATGATTTTCCATGCACTATCCCACCCTTTCACTATTCTATAGAATCTGTTTCTTCATGGAACAAATACTCTGTTTCTGCCAGCTCCCAAATTTCATCTCTGCCTTGCTTTGTAACAGAAGAAAATGGAATAATTTTTGTTCCTGGAACAAGCTTTAATCCTGTACGCAGCATTTTTATATGCTTTTGTACTTGACTACGCTTCAATTTATCCAACTTTGTTGCAATAATAACTGGTTGAAATCCTTGTTCTACAATCCAATGATACATCATTTTATCATTTGCTGATGGCTCATGTCTAATATCGATTAATAAAAACACTGCTTTCAATTGTTTGGAATTATGAAGATAACGTTCAATTAATTTTCCCCACTGTGCTTTTTCTTTTTCTGAAACCTTTGCATAACCATATCCTGGAAGGTCTACTAAATACAATTCTTCATTAATGTTATAGAAATTAATTGTCTGTGTTTTTCCAGGTGTCGCTGATGTTCTAGCATAAGACTTTCGATTCATTAATGCATTAATCAAAGATGATTTTCCCACATTTGATTTTCCTGCAAATGCAATCTCTGGTTTATCTGTATCTGGAAGTGTACTTGTGATTCCACACACGATTTCTAAATTGATATTCTTTATTACCATAAAAATTTGCCCCTTATTTTACTTTATACTAATGCCAGCTGTAATACCTCTTTCATATGCTCTACTGGATGAATTTCTAAATCCTTTGTAATCTCAGAAGATAGTTCCTCTACATCTGGCTGATTTGCTTTTGGAATTAAAACTATTTTTATTCCAGCATTTTTTGCTGCTAAGAGCTTCTCTTTCAATCCACCAATTGGCAATACTCTTCCACGAAGTGTAATTTCTCCAGTCATTGCTACATCTGCTCTTACTTTACGCTCAATAATTGCGGAAAGCATCGCTGTGGCCATGGTAATCCCTGCTGATGGACCATCCTTAGGCACAGCGCCCTCTGGGATATGTACATGAATATCATGCTTAGAAAAGTAATCGTCCTCTATTTGATACGCCTCACTAATGGAACGAATATAGCTAATTCCTGTTCTGGCAGACTCTTTCATTACATCTCCTAACTTTCCAGTCAATAAAATCTCACCCTTTCCAGGCATAACATTGACTTCGATTTGAAGTGTATCTCCACCTACACTGGTCCATGCCAATCCACGTACAATACCTATGTCATCCACTTCATTTGCCATTTGATATTTGTATTTTTCTTTTCCAAGATATTTAGATAGGTTTTTCTCTGTGACAGCAATACACTTTTTATCTGTTGTTAATATTTCCTTTGCTGCCTTTCTACAAATATTCCCTATCTGTCGTTCCATTTGACGAACGCCCGCTTCCTTTGTATAATTTTTTGCAATTTTCCAGATTACCTGACGGCTGATTTTCAATTGCTGTTCATTTAACCCATGTTTCTCTAACTGTTTTGGTATTAAATGCTCTTTTGCAATATGCATCTTTTCATTTTCTGTATAGCTAGAAATATCAATTACTTCCATACGGTCTAACAATGGACGTGGAATGGTTTGCAATGTATTGGCAGTTGCAATAAACAATACCTCTGATAAATCCAAAGGTACCTCTAGATAATGATCTCTAAATTTATGATTTTGTTCACTATCTAATACTTCTAACAATGCGGAGAACGTATCTCCTTTGTAGTCTGTGCTAACCTTATCAATTTCATCCAAAAGCATCAATGGATTTTTCACTCCTGCCTGACGGATTCCATTTGCAATTCTACCTGGCATAGCCCCTACATACGTTCTTCTATGTCCTCGTATTTCTGCCTCATCTCTAACACCACCTAGGGAAATGCGTACATACTCTTTTTTCATAGCTGTTGCTAACGACCTTGCAATAGAAGTCTTTCCAGTTCCTGGAGGACCTACTAAGCATAAAATAGGACTTTCCCCTTTTTTTGTCAATGTACGTACTGCCAAAAATTCCAAAATTCGTTCTTTTACTTGTTCTAACCCGTAATGCTCTTGTTCTAATATTTCCTTAGCATACTCTAAATTTTCATTATCTTTGGATGCTTTATTCCAAGGCATTTCTAACATAGTCTCTATATACGTACGTATGACACCTGTTTCTGCTGAACTATTTGTGGATGACTTAAATCGCTTAATTTCTCGTTGTATTTTGTCCTTTACTTCCTTAGGAGCCTTTAATTTCTTTACCGATGCTTCAAATTCTTCTGCATCAGAGAGTGTATTATCTTCTCCCAATTCTTCCCGAATTAGCTTCAACTGCTCTCTTAAAATATACTCCCTTTGATGTTTATCCACACGCTCCTTAACCTTGTGTTGAATCTCGTCTTTAATATCCATTATTTGTATCTCATTCATTAATTTGAACGAAAGAAGTTCATATCGTTTCCAGAAATCTATTTGCTCTAAGATTTCCTGCTGATCTGTATAAATAAATGGAATGCTAGAAGAAATTTCATTTACCAATTTTGGCAATCCTCGTATTTCAAGAATTCGTGATACAGATTCTTTTGAAATCTTTCCATTTCTAGCCGCATATTCCACAAAGATATCTTTCAGGCTTCTCTCCTTAGCTAAGGTATTTAAATCCTCTTCAACAACTAAATCTGTTTCGTCTAGTACTTCTATTTGCCCTTTGAGAAAAGGTTCTTGTTGTTCGATTTCTTTTAAAATTCCTCTTTTCTCACCCTCAACTAAAATACGAAGAATTCTTTTTGGAAGTTTAATAATTTGCTTGATTGTTCCTACAGTTCCTACTTCATATAGGTCTTCTTTTTTTGGTTCTTCTGTGTCCACTGATTTTTGTGTAACAAGAAAAATCTTTTGTTCTCCAATCATCGCTTCTTGTATTGCAGCCATAGATTTCTCTCGACTAATATCAAAATGCACAACCATTTCTGGCATAATTGTCATTCCTCTAAGTGCCACAATAGGAAGACTTTTTATATCAATGTTCATCCTAATTCCTCCTGTATTTTCTATCTAATATTAACAAAAGCAGGCACATGGTTCTCCCAATGCACCTGCCTGTATTATCTATGCACTTTCAGATGTCAGGAATGAGACTCTTTCTTCCCCATCACATTCATAAAGTGGCTGACTCTTACCTTCCACAACATCTTTCGTTATTAGACAGCCTTTAATTGTTTCATCGGATGGAACACGGAACATGGTATCCATCATAATGCCCTCCATAATTGCTCTTAATCCTCTCGCACCTGTCTTTCTAGCAAGTGATGTTTCTGCAATTAATTCCAAAGCATCCCTGTCAAATTCTAATCGTACTCCATCTAATTCCATCAATTTCTGATACTGTTTTACAATCGCACTCTTTGGTTCTGTCAAAATTCGAATCAACGCTTCTTTATCTAAAGAATCAAGCGATACTGTAACTGGCACACGTCCTACCAATTCAGGTATTAATCCAAATTTCACTAAATCCTGTGGCAATATCTGATGTAAAAGTTGATCTGTATTCTCCTCATGCTTTGACGCAACTTCTGAATTGAATCCCATGGACTTCTTGTCCAAACGAGTTTCAATTAACTTGTCAATTCCCTCAAAGGCTCCTCCACAAATAAACAAAATATTTGTTGTATCTATCTGAATCAATTCTTGGTGTGGATGCTTTCTTCCACCTTGAGGTGGTACAGATGCCACAGTACCTTCCATAATCTTTAATAGTGCTTGTTGAACTCCTTCTCCCGATACATCTCGGGTAATAGATGGATTTTCAGACTTTCTTGTAATCTTATCAATTTCATCGATGTAAATAATCCCATGCTCTGCACGCTGAATATCTCCATCTGCCGCCTGAATTACTTTTAGAAGAATATTTTCTACATCTTCACCTACATAACCAGCTTCTGTCAACGCTGTTGCATCTGCAATCGCAAATGGAACATTTAATATCTTCGCAAGAGTCTGGGCAAGAAGAGTCTTTCCACACCCTGTAGGTCCTAACAACAGCACATTACTCTTTTGTAAATCAACTCCCAAATCCTGACCTGCCATAATACGCTTGTAATGATTATATACAGCCACAGAAAGAACCTTCTTTGCTTCATCCTGTCCTATAACATATTCATCAAGAAATGCTTTAATTTCTTCTGGAGTGATCAGATTAATCTCATCATATGCTTGGTTTCTGTCCTCATATTCTAATTCTTCTTCTATAATCTCCATACACACATCTACACACTGATCACAGATATATACTGCATTATTAGGACCTGAAATCAGTTTTTTCACTTGAGCTTGTGTTCGATTACAGAAAGAACATCTTACAATATCATCACTTGCTTTTCCTGCCATAATACTCTCACCTCTTATTGCTCCACACCTTAGTGTCTTGCAATTACTTCATCTATTAATCCATATGCTTTTGCTTCTTGTGCGGACATAAAATTATCACGCTCTGTATCTAGCTTGATTTGTTCCAACGTTTGCCCTGTGTTTGCTGCCATAATTTCATTTAACTTACGACGTGTTTTTAAAATATGCTCTGCTGCAATCTCTAGCTCTGTTGCTTGTCCTTGTGCCCCGCCAGAAGGCTGATGAATCATAATTTCTGCATTTGGAAGAGCAAAACGTTTTCCTTTTGCTCCTCCTGAAAGTAAAAATGCCCCCATACTTGCAGCCATACCAATGCATACTGTAGATACATCACATTTGATGTACTGCATTGTATCGTAAATAGCCAATCCTGCTGTTACAGAACCTCCTGGGCTGTTGATGTATAGCTGAATATCCTTGTTTGGATCTTCTGCTTCTAAGAAAAGAAGCTGTGCTACAATCACACTTGCTGATACATCATTTACATCTTCTCCTAAAAAGATAATTCTCTCTTTTAATAATCTTGAATAAATGTCGTAGGAGCGTTCTCCACGGCTTGTCTGTTCAATGACGTAAGGTACTAAACTCATAGTATGTCCTCCTTGATTATACTAAATCACTTTACCGCTGCATGTTCTCCCCTCTTCTTATACGCTCTTAGCCTTCTACAGCTGAATCTACAAGTAAGGTAATTGCCTCTTGTACAGCGATATCTTCTTTCATCTGGTTCTTTTCATTTTCACCCATGAATTCTTTAATCTTGTCAACTTCCATCTGGTAAACTTCTGCCATTTTTGTAAGCTCTTCTTCTAAACGTTCTTCAGATACTTCGATGTTTTCAGCTTTCACAATTGCTTCTAAAACTAATCTTGTCTTAATACGTTTTTCTGCTTGTGGCTTCAGCTCTTCTTCCATCTTTTCTGCTGTCAAACCTGTAAATTGGAAGTATTGCTCTAATGTCAATCCCTGTTGTTGAATACGACGAGCGAAGTCATCTGTCATTTGTCTTACTTGTGTTTCAAGCATTGCCTCTGGAATATCCATCTGTGCATTCTCAACTGCCTGTTCAACAACCTGATTTTCTTTCTTTTCGTTTCCTTCTCTTTCCTTACGCTCTTTGATGTTTTTCTTGATTTCAGCTCTGTATGCTTCCATTGTTTCGCATTCAGATACTTCAGCTGCAAACTCATCATCAGCCTCAGGAAGTTCTTTTGCTTTAATTGCATGTACTGTACATTTGAATACTGCATCTTTTCCAGCCAAATCTGCTGAATGGTATTCTTCTGGGAACTTCACTTGTACTTCTACTTCTTTTCCGATTTCTGCACCAATTAACTGGTCTTCAAATCCTGGAATGAAAGAGCCTGAACCAATTGTCAATGGATAGTTTTCACCTTTTCCACCTTCAAATGCAACTCCATCTACAAATCCTTCAAAATCTAAAGTAACTTGATCTTTATCTTGAACTGCACGATCTGTTACTTCAATAGTTCTTGCATTGCGTTCACGTTCTTTATCAATCTCTTCATCTACTTCTTTTTGTGTAACTCTTGTAGATACTTTATCTACTTTCAATCCTTTATATTCTCCAAGTGTTACTTCTGGTTTCACAGCTACCTCTGCTGTAAAAATAAATGCTTTGCCTTTTTCAAGTTGTACAATATCAATTTTAGGCTGAGATGCAATTTCTAATCCACACTCATCGTATGCTTTTGCATAAGCCTCTGGAATCATACGATTCGCTGCTTCGTCAAAGAAAACTTCTGCACCATACATTTTTTCAATCATTTGACGTGGAACCTTTCCTTTACGGAATCCTGGCATATTAATTTGTCCACGTTGTTTTAAATATGCAGCCTGAAGTGCCTTTTCTACTTCTTCTGCTGCAACCTCGATTGTTAATTTTGCCATATTATGTTCTAATTTTTCTACCTGTAAACTCATAATTGTATTTTCCTCCTTGATTCGCACCATGCAAGTACTATATATATTTGCAGTCATTGAAACAGTATAACATAGTTACCCTTAGATTTCTAGTACTATTTATAGATATACAATAGATTTTCCTATTTCTTCTGCTTTTTCATTTCCACATAAAAGCTCTATCAATTTTAAAGCAAATGGAATTGCTGTACCTAATCCCCTACTGGTAATCACCATTTCATCTACAACAACTTCCTGATTTTGAATCACCTCTTTAGCTTTTAATTGTTCCTCCATAGATGGATAACAACATGCCTTCCTGTTTTCTAAAAATCCCCATGCTCCTAACACAGTAGGTGCAGCACAAATTGCTGCAAGATATTTTTTATCCAAATAAAATTGTTTCAGTAATGTTTCAAGTCCTTCATGCTTTTGTAAGTTCAATGTACCAGGCATTCCTCCTGGAAGCACCAACATATCCATGTTTGTAAAATCCATTTCCTCAAACAAAGCATCTGTTTCTACCCCTATTTGATGAGAACCTTTCACAATTCTTTGCCCTGTTACAGAAACATTTTGTACGTTAATTCCTGCACGACGCAACAAATCTGTTACAGTCAATGCCTCAATTTCTTCAAACCCCTCTGCTAGAAATACACTTACCTGTTTCATCTTTTTTCCTCCTACTTTTCTACTGCTTAGTTTATCAAAACAATTTTTGAAATGCAATGGTTTACATTCATAGTACCCCGTATTATGATATATTTAAAACTTTTATTTTTTCAGAAAAGGAGTATCTTATGGAAATCGAACGTAAATATCTCATTCAAGCCTCATCCATCCCTTTTGACTACACGCAGTATCCTTGTCGTCACATTGAACAAGGCTACCTATCTACAGAACCAGTCGTAAGAATTCGAAAAGACAATGACGATTATTTTCTAACCTACAAATCCAAAGGATTCCTTAGTAGAGAAGAGTATAACCTTCCACTGACAAAGGATTCCTATGATCATTTAAAATCTAAGATTGATGGGAGGCTTATCCAAAAACTTCGCTATGTAATTCCTCTTGATTCTTCTCTTTCTATTGAGATGGATTTCTTTCAAGGAGACCTCTCTCCTTTGATTTTAGCAGAAGTTGAGTTTCCAAACGAAACCTTGGCAAATACATTTCAGCCGCCTAATTGGTTTGGAGAAGATGTTACCTTTTCACCAAAATATCACAATAGTGTTTTAAGTCTTCATAATATTTAAATCAACTTTTTGTTGCTTTTTTCTTTTCAGATTCGTTTCGTTGCATACTATCCATTTTTTAGGGAATATTGTTATAATCATAGGAAGATTTTGACTATTTTCTGTAAATGGAGGTGCAAACATGTCCAATATTCAACTGGTCAAAAACTTACATCGGCTAAGAAAAGCACATGGCTACACACAAAAACAGATCAGTGAACGCTTGAATATTTCAAGACAAGCATATTCAAATTATGAAACAGGCAAACGTGCACCTGACTTAGATTCTTTAATTCGTCTTGCCGATTTATATCATATTTCCCTAGATGAGCTTGTAAATCAAATCTATGATATAGATCATGTGATTTATGAAAGAAAGGGTCCTTTTACTCCAGCCATGGAAATTGAAAATGCCGATACCATTTATCTTACAAAAGAAGAGGTTGAATTATTGCAAAAGTATCGTATGCTCTCTTGTGAAGATAGATTATTATTAAAAAGATTCTTTAAATGAATTTTATGAAAAAGAGTTCAAGCTCTTCTCTCCAAATGGAAAGATAGAGTTTGAACTCTTTTGCTTTTTATAAATCCATTTCAAACAAGTGAGATAAAAGCCTATATCCCTCTTTTTCAAAAATGCCTGTTTCTGCTCCTGTTTTTTCCGAATATATTTCTTTTCCATCCATCTTTTTTCTTGAATCATACAATAGATATGGAACTGAATCTGTCGTATGTGTTCTCTTACAAATAGGTGTCGGATGGTCTGGCAATACCATCACTCGAAAATCCATTCTTATATCTTCTAATTCACCTATAATTGTCCCGATTACATATTCATCTATTTTTTCTATTGCCTGAATTTTATGTTCAACATTTCCTTGATGTCCCATTTCATCTGGAGCTTCAATGTGTACATATACGAAATCATATCCGTCTACTGCCAATGCATCTACAGCTGCCTCTGCCTTTCCTACATAGTTGGTGTGTAGTCCGCCATTGGCTCCCTCTACCTGAATATTGTCAATACCAGCACCAACTGCAATTCCTTTTAACAAATCAACTGCCGAAATCATGGCTGCTTTTTTCTCATATTTTTCTTGAAAAGAAGTCAAAGAAGGCGTTGTTCCAGCTCCCCAAAACCACACAGAATTGGCAGGATTTAATCCCTTTTCTCTTCTTTCTTGATTCAATGGATGGTCATTTAGTATTTTATAACTTTCTTCCATCATTTGTCGCAATACTGTGTCCTGTGGAAGATATTCACCTATCCTTTGCGTTAAAATATCGTGTGGAGGTGTCAATTGTACAATGCTGCCATACTGGTGAATTAGCAAATGTCTATAACTTGTTCCTAAATGAAACTCATATCCTGCTCTGCGTATCCCTTGCACAAGTGCTTCCATAAGAATGGACGCATCTTCTGTACTAATCTCTCCAGCACTATGATCTAAAATACGCTTATCTTCGTAAGCACTTTCCTCTTCAGAAAGTGTTACAAAGTTGCACCGAAAAGATATATCTGTTGGCGACATATCCACTCCTACACTTAAAGCCTCCAATGGAGAGCGTCCTGTATAATATTCTTTTGGATCATATCCTATTACAGATAGATTTGCAGTGTCACTACCTGGAGCCATTCCATCTGGAACTGTTTGTACCATTCCTATTTCCGAACTCTTCGCTAATCGATCTAAATTCGGTGTATGTGCTACTTCCATCGGTGTTTTCCCATTCAATTCCTCTAACGGTTCATCTGCCATTCCGTCACATAAAATCACAATATACTTCATATACGTCCTCCAAATCTATTCTTGCTTCATACTCAAATATGCATTAATAAATGGATCTAAATTCCCATCTAAAACGCCTGTTACATTGCTAATCTCCATATTGGTACGATGATCCTTAACTAATGTATAAGGCTGCATAACATAAGAGCGTATCTGACTTCCAAACCCTATTTCTTTTATTTCACCTCGAATGCCCGAAACTTTCTCTGCCTGTTCTTGCTGCTTCATCAAATATAATTTCGATTTCAACATCTGCATCGCCTTATCTTTATTGGAATGCTGAGAACGTTCATTTTGACACTGTACCACAATCCCTGTAGGGAGATGTGTGATACGAACTGCAGATGATGTTTTATTGATATGCTGTCCACCTGCACCACTTGCACGATATGTGTCAATTCTTAAATCATCATCTGAAATTTCGATATCAATATCCTCTTCTATATCAGGAATTACATCACAAGATGCAAACGAAGTTTGTCTTTTCCCTGCTGCATTAAATGGAGAAATACGTACCAACCTATGAACCCCCATCTCGGAACGTAAATATCCATATGCATTCTCGCCTTCCACTTCAAAGGTAACCCCTTTAATTCCTGCAACATCTCCCTCTAAGTAGTCAAGTACTTCAACAGAAAATCCTCGTTTCTCAGCCCATCTTGTGTACATACGGTACAACATATTCGTCCAATCACAGGACTCTGTTCCACCTGCACCTGCATGAAGTGTTACAATCGCATTATCTCGATCATATGGTTCTGTTAATAATGTTTGGATGCGTAATTCTTCAAACTCCTCTTCAAAAGTTTCCAATTCTGCTTGAATTTCTTCGATTGTATCTTCTTCTGACTCTTCCTGACACATCTCAATTAATAATCCAATATCTTCATAGCTTCTATACAAATTTTCTATTTGCTTAACAGAATCCTGCAATCCTTTTAATTGTTGCATTGTATGACGTGACTTTTCTGGATTATCCCAAAACCCTGGTTCTTCAATCGTTCTTTCTAACTCTTCAATTCGCTTTTTCTTTGACTCCAAGTCAAAGTGAATCCCTCAAATCTTTCAGTGGTTCTTCATATGCATTCAATCTAACTTTCAATTCATCCAACAAAACCACTTTCATCACCTCTTTCTTATGATTTCAATCTTTCTTAAACTCTTCCGCAGCATTGTTTATATTTTTTTCCACTTCCACATGGACAAGGATCGTTTGGATAAACTTTCTTTTCTTCTCTTCTTTTTGGTGCACGACCTGCACTTTCGTCCTTATTGGTTCCTGTAGCCTGCGCAACCTGTTCTCTTTCTACCTTCTGTTCAATTTTAATATTAAACAAAGCACGAATTGTTGTTTCTGCGATAGAGTTTGTCATTGTTCCAAACATATCGTATCCAACCATTTTGTACTCTACCAATGGATCTCTTTGTCCGTATGCCTGAAGCCCAATTCCTTGTCTAAGCTGTTCCATATCATCAATATGATCCATCCATCTTGTATCAATTGCTTTTAAAAGTACAACACGTTCAACTTCTCGTAACTGCTCAGCTTCTGGGAATTCAGCCTCTTTTTCTTCATATGCTTTCACAGCAGATTCTGTTAACAGATTCTTTAATTCTTTTTGACTCATGCTTTTTCCTTCTTCCAATGTAGGAAGTTTTAAAACAGGAATTTCACTGTGTAATGTTACCTCTAACCCAGTCAAATCCCAATCTTCAGATTCTGAATCTGGTGCAACAAAACGATCCACTGTATTTTCTACATACTCTTTCATCATGCTGTAAATGGTATCACGCATACTTTCTCCGTCAAGAACTCTTCTTCTTTCAGCATAGATGATTTCTCTTTGTTCATTCATGACTTGATCATATTCAAGCAAGTTCTTACGAATACCAAAGTTATTTCCTTCAATTTTCTTTTGTGCCTTTTCAATTGCATTGGACAACATCTTATGCTCAATTTGTTCCCCATCTTCAACTCCTAGCGTATTGAATACACTCATTAATCGTTCAGAACCAAACAAACGCATTAAATCATCTTCCAATGAAATATAAAATCTTGATTCACCTGGATCACCTTGTCGTCCAGAACGACCTCTTAACTGATTGTCTATACGCCTAGATTCGTGACGCTCTGTACCAACAATTTTAAGACCACCTGCTTCTTTTGCCGCATCGTCCAATTTAATATCTGTACCACGTCCTGCCATATTGGTTGCAATTGTTACTGCCCCATGTTGTCCAGCATCTGCAATAATTTCTGCTTCCATTTCATGATATTTGGCATTTAATACTTTATGTGGAATTCCTTCTTTTTTTAACATCTTACTTAAAAGTTCAGAAACTTCAATGGTAATCGTACCTACTAAAACTGGCTGCCCTTTCTTGTTTGCTTCCTTGACAGCTTCTACAACAGCCTGATATTTTTCTGCCTTTGTTTTATATACTGCATCATCCAAATCCACTCTTTGCACTGGTTTATTTGTTGGAATCTCTACTACGTCCATACCGTAAATATCACGGAATTCCTTTTCTTCTGTTAATGCAGTACCTGTCATACCACTCTTTTTAGTATATTTATTAAATAAATTTTGGAACGTAATTGTTGCAAGTGTCTTGCTTTCACGTCTTACTTTTACATGTTCTTTTGCTTCAATAGCCTGATGAAGCCCATCTGAATAACGGCGTCCTGGCATAATACGTCCCGTAAATTCATCAACTATCATGACTTCACCATCTTGATTTACAACGTAATCTTGATCACGAAACATTAAATTATGTGCACGAAGTGCCAAAATAATATTATGTTGTATTTCTAGATTCTCAGGATCTGCTAGATTTTCAATGTGGAAGAATTTTTCTACCTTCTTCACTCCATCTTCTGTTAAATTAACAACCTTTTCCTTTTCGTTAACAATGAAATCTCCAGTTTCCTCAATATCTTCACCCATAATTGCATTTATCTTAGAGAATTCGCCACTTGCCTCTCCTCGTGTCAATTGACGTGCAAGTATATCACATGCTTCATATAACTTTGTAGACTTGCTGCTTTGTCCTGAAATAATCAAAGGAGTTCTTGCTTCGTCAATCAAAACAGAATCCACTTCATCAATAATTGCAAAATTTAGTCCTCTTTGTACAAGTTGTTCTTGATAAATCACCATATTATCTCTTAGATAGTCAAATCCCAACTCATTATTTGTAATATAAGTGATATCACAATCATACGCTGCACGTCTTTCCTTGTTGTCCATACTATTTAGAACAACCCCAACGGATAATCCTAAAAACTCATGGACTTTCCCCATAGATTCAGCATCACGTTTGGCAAGATAGTCATTCACAGTTACAATATGAACCCCTTTTCCTTCCAACGCATTCAAATATGCTGGCAATGTTGCCACCAGCGTTTTACCTTCTCCTGTTTTCATCTCGGCAATACGACCTTGATGTAGAATAATACCACCAATAAGCTGTACTCTATAATGACGTAAGCCAATACTTCTGTAAGCCCCTTCTCTTACAACTGCATAAGCCTCTGGAAGGATATCATCTAATGTTTCTCCTTCACT
>JAHLFA010000028.1 GCA_018883985.1 Candidatus Ruminococcus intestinipullorum
CGGCGAATCTGACGTAGCTCCTGTTCTGTGTGACTCCTTGGAGATGTTTTGGGTCTATGGCTTCGATCTTCTAAACTGGCCAATGTCCCATCATATCTAGAGCACCATTTATATACCGTTTTTCGGCTTACGTTTTAGTTCATACTTTTTGGTGTCAATAATTCTATCTTTGATATTGAATTAAACAATTTATTAACGCTACCTGACCATTCCAGAAATCGGTTCAATTTCAGCAGCCGTTATTTATGCTGATCAACTCCATCCTGCCACCTGCATGGTACTAGATACCCGTGTATAGAGATAGCATTTTGTTCGTTTTTTCAACTACTCCAATGCCTCCAATTCCTTGATACTCTCGATAAAATGACACTCAGCAGGAGAAAGTAATTCATCCTGCTTTTTTCGGTATTTTTCATATTCTGCGTGCGCTTTATCAAGTGCCTGTTTATGAGTTACACGACCCTTTGTTGTCAAAATATCTCGTCTGGTCATTTTCAGGTAATCGTCAATCGTCTCTAACCAATCTTTCATATACATCGGTTCATGTGCCAGAGCACGCACCTCTGCAATATCAAGATAAGCCGATACAATTTTATTTAGAGCATCCAGCTCTGTCTGTGTCAAATAGTTCTTTGCAATCTCGGTATCGGAGCGCTTAATTCTCTTTCCTTCCCAGGAGGTCAGCCCCATATTTTCTTTTTCCGCGTCAGCACGCTGATATACAATTTCAGCCGCTGTATGCCGGTGTGCTGCCCAGTGCATCTTATTTTGTACCTGCTTAAAGAACTGAACAGAGGCTTCCGCACTCGGATCATAATCAATGCTAGTTGCATAAATCTCAAGTACTTTTCTCCAAAACACCTTTTCTGAAGATTGAATGTCCCGGATACGTGCAAGTAACTCGTCAAAATAGTTTCCGCCGCCTAGGTGCTTCAAACGTTCATCATCTAACGCAAACCCTTTTTTCATATATTCTTTCAGAACAGAGCTTGCCCAGATACGAAATTGCGTACCGCGCAGTGACTTTACCCGATAGCCGACCGAGATAGTAACATCCAAATTGTAATAATCAATATCTCTGGTTACTTGTCGGTTTCCTTCCGTTTGAACTGTTGCAAATTTTGCAACAGTTGCTTCTGGACGAAGTTCGCCCTCTGTAAAAATATTTTTTATGTGTCGTGATATGGTTGACTTGTCACGCTGAAATAACTCCGCCATCTGATCCAGGGACAGCCATACGGTATCTTCATCAAAGGTGACCTCTATTTTTGTCAATCCATCCTCAGTTGTATACATGATGATATTAGACTGATTCATCTTCCACATTCTCCTTTTTAATAATCTCGTGCTGGATATAGTACTCTAAAAGACGAAGCACATATTACGGCACATGGCGATTATCCAGTTCCCTCCGGTTCATGCCAGTGCTTTCCTCAAATCTCTCTTCGAAAGCAAGACCACCGTCTCAACATGGGTCGAGTTAATAGGATTGATGTCATAGCCTTTTACCAGTTGACGGGAACATATCAACTCTCCCTGTTGTCGGAAACATATCCATAGTATACTGCTTCATGCTATAATAATCAATTTCATTCGACAAATTGGAATTGGCTTACTTGTCTTTGCTTCCAATCTTAGAAATGATTGCTCCTGTACAAATAACCATTTCAAAAGCAAGGAAGAAACCTACACCGATGATAAGACCACCCAATTCACCCATCCCATTGAACCAAGTGGGAAATACCCCAAGTAATATCCTCTCTAAAATGACAGTACCCAAGCCAATCAAAATGTACTTCCACATATTTTTCATACAATCACACTCCTTTGTCAAATTCAAGTTGTTCACACTTCTTATCATAAAAGAATTTTTGGGTCCAATCATTGTTATCTTCTTTGTTGACCTTGTTTGTCTGTGCTATTAGATTTACAAGGATAAAAGAAAAGGTATCATTATCCTCATGTGAGGATAATGATACCTTTCATGATATTCTTTAAGTTGTGATATGTATTTCTACGTCGATGATTAGTAGTTCTCTTTTCTTACTTCAAAGTAAGCCTGAGCATGTTTACATACCGGACATACCTCTGGTGCTTCTGTACCAACTACAACATGTCCACAATTACGGCATTCCCACATTGTAGCTTCATTCTTCTTAAATACTTCAAGATTTTCTACGTTCTTAAGAAGTGAACGATATCTTTCTTCATGAAGCTTTTCAATTGCTGCAACGCCTCTAAACTGATCTGCTAATTCTGCGAAACCTTCTTCTTCTGCCTCTTTTGCCATTCTGTCATACATATCTGTCCACTCAGCATTTTCTCCCTCTGCTGCATGAAGAAGATTTTCTGCAGTGTCTCCAAGTTCACCAAGTGCCTTAAACCAAAGCTTTGCATGCTCTTTCTCATTGTCTGCTGTCTGTAGGAATAATGCTGCAATCTGTTCATATCCGGCTTTTTTTGCTACTGATGCAAAATATGTATATTTATTTCTTGCCTGTGATTCACCAGCAAATGCTTCCCAAAGATTCTTTTCTGTCTTTGTTCCAGCATACTTACTCTTTGCGGGTGCCTCTTCTACTTTCTTGAATACAGACGCAGGCTGTTTACAGATTACGCACTGTTCTGGTGCTGTTTCCCCTTCATGCACATATCCACAAATACTACATACCCATTTACTCACTTTTTTATCTCCTTTTCTATTTAAAATTTCACTCTTATCTTCATAAGATGTGTGTAACATTCTTTCTGCCAATTCACTTAATGGCTTTCCATAAAATTCTTCATACAGACGAATGATTTCTGGATTTTCATGACTACGTCTAACTGTTAACGCTTCGTCTCTGGTATAAAGGCTTGCAATTCTTGACTTGCGCACCTCATCCTTATCTTTTATGATATTCTTTGGCTGGCCACCCCCGCCAATACATCCACCTGGACAAGTCATAACTTCCACGAAATGATACTGCTTTTCTCCACTCTTAATACTTTCAATGAGCTTTGCTGCATTCGCTGTACCATACACTACTGCAATACTTACATCTAAATTGTCAATCTTTAAAGTTGCTTCTTTCACTCCTTCATAACCTCTTACAGGAGTAAGATTGAATAACTGTTCTGGAGACTTTTCTTTTGTAAAGAATTCATAAGCAGTTCTAAGTGCTGCTTCCATTACTCCACCAGTATTACCAAAGATAATTCCAGCACCTGAAGCATCTCCCATAAAATCATCATAGGCACTATCTTCAAGGCTTGCAAAATCAATTCCTTCTTCTTTTGCCCACTTAGCAAGTTCTCTAGTTGTAATAACATAATCCATATCACGCATATCATCTATACCATGATAACGAGCAGATGCATTCATTTCATCTCTGCGAATTTCAAATTTCTTCGCTGTACATGGAGTAAGCGCAACATTTACAATTGCTTTTGGATCAATGCCTTTCTTTTTCGCAAAGTAAGTTTTAATCGTTGGTCCCTGCATTCCAATTGGACTTTTTGCTGTGGAAAGATTTGATATCATTTCTGGATAGTACATTTCCACATATTTCACCCATGCAGGACAGCAACTAGTAAATTGTGGCAATGACGCTATTTGTTTTGTAACTCTCTCGATTAATTCACTTGCTTCTTCAACAATTGTAAGATCAGCTGCAAAACAAGTATCAAGTACATAGTTCACACCAAGTTTTCTAAGTAAAGAAACCATTTTCCCTTGTACAAAACTACCATCATTCATGCCAAATTCTTCACCTAAAGCAGCACGTACAGATGGAGAAGTACTTACAATTACAATCTTTTCAGGATTATGAATAGCTGCTTTCACATCCATATATTCATATTTTTCTGTAATACTATCTACAGGACATACATTAGCACACTGGCCACAGTTAATACATATAGCTTCACCACAAGTCTGCTCAAAGGTATAGGTACCATGAACACCAATTGCATTCGTACATACATCTTTACACATTCCACATTTCACACATTTTTCTTCCAACCGAGTAATGCTAACATTATTCTCTTCGATTGGAACTCTTACATTCAAAGGTAAATGATTCATTGTTTCCTCCCTATATAAAATTATTTACTTTCTTTATGTAACATATATTCTTCTTGAATAATAGCAGCTTTTGTTGGATTGCTTTGGGAAATTTTCACAAGTTATTACTTCGATGAAATGATACTCTTTTTCACCCTTTCGAATTCTTTCAATCATTTTACGAACATTGGCTGTTCCAAAGTATATGTGCCATGAACGCCAATATCTTTTGTACATACTTCACGACACTGCCCACACTTTACACATAATTCTTCCTTACGGCAAATACTGGTATTGTCTTGCTCAATAGGAACTCTTACAGATAAAGACATATGCTTTGTCATTCGTTTTACATCCTTGGTATGATTATTCTATAACCCTATCCGCATAAAGCGCGCGGATCAGGATAGGCGCAATAAATAATGCAACGGCACCGCCAACCAAAGCACCAATTAACTGGGTATAGCTAAATGTTGCAGGTAATGCTTTTAACATTGGCTCTTTTAACATACCTTTTGCCAAGAGTCCTTCTGCAAAAACACCACATATTAATTTTATAACTATGAAATACAGAACTGCAAATTTTAGGAATGCTGCTAAAATCCAAGCTGTAATCTGTTTCATCGTTTTTTTACCTCTTCTGTCTGCTAATAAATAAAGAATGGTAACATAAACCATATTACCTACTACAATGGCCGGAACAGTTAAAATCTGTGGTGCAATTCCAAGAAAAAATGCAATTATAGGGGAAAAAAAGGCAACTGTCATTCCACAGTTTAGTCCTCCTACTAAAACAGCGATTGCCAAACATACATTTACACAACTTCCAGTAACAAGTTGTCCTGCCGGTTTCGTAAGTGTCTGAAGTGTTACAAGTAACGCCATCATAACAGCACTTTCTGTAATCCAAAGGATTTTCTTTTTCATCTTAATTGGTATCTCTCTTTTTATTTCTATTTTACATATCTACTTTTTATAAAGTACGACTTCATATATGGTACTAATTATTACTATTTTTGTCAATACTAATTACTATTATAATTCTAAAATATAGTTATAGAACACTCATTTTTCCTATTACCTCAACAAAAATCCTTAGCAGTATAGTGCTACATAACATAATTTAATCGTTCCAATACATTTAGGTATCTTCTTCCCTCTTTTTATTGGCATATACCATAAAAAATTATATCATATTTTTTTGATGTAAAGAAAAACTGTGAAAAAACGTCACAGTCTTCTTTCAAAAACATACTCTGTTTCCGATGACAAATCATCTCTATAAATATATCCCAATCTATTAAAACACTTGATTTCAATAGGATTCTCAATACAATTTTCAGCCATATATCTGACCATTTCTCCACCTGCCATTTTGGCATAAGTACCTTTTGTCACTAGCCCTCTATCAGATAGTTCACAAAATGTTATGGTTATATATG
>JAHLFA010000029.1 GCA_018883985.1 Candidatus Ruminococcus intestinipullorum
ATCTTGTAGAGGCTGAGGAAGAGTATTGGGAGAGGGTAGAGCTAGTACGTGTAGATTTTGTGAACCGATCAGAAGCGATTAAATTTATACTAGAAGGCAACCATGATTCAGATGATATGTCAATGCAAGAATTGGGGAGAATGCTTGGGGTGGAAGAAATCTATGTGTTAAACACGGAAGGTATTGTTATACAAAGCTCCAAGGAGGAGCGTTTAGGAGAGCTTTTTGAAGAAAATGACCGATTATCAGAGCTTCAACTAGGAAAAGATTCCAATCAGATTTATCCGATAAAAGCAGAAGATGGAAGCGTTGAATTCGTAGAAGTGTGGTATAAGACAGGGAATGAAAATTTTCCTATTCTAGTAATCAAATGTTCTACAAAGGGAAGTTCATTGATAGGCAGAAAAAATGGAATTATGGATACATTACAGAAGATTCCAATAGAACAAAATAGTGTGATTATAGCAGTGAATAAGTATACAGGGGAAGTTTTAGGAATCACAGAGAGTTCATTGCCAGAATATTCAGTAAACAGAGAAGAACGAGTCAATGATGCCTTGGAAGATTTGAGAAAAATGGAGAGAGGAAAGCAGTATTCGACTCTTGCACTTCGAGGTATTTCTGGAGTGATAGCAGAAGAATATTCCAAGGAAGTTTTGTTAATAGGGATTAATTCAGAGCTATTTTCATTCCAAAATATAGGAATGGGAGTTCTGCGTATTATTATAGGTATTGTGATAGCATTTGTTATCATCATTGTATATTTTCGTACTTTTATGAGCAGGATTTTGTTTAAGGATATTGATACTATAAAGCAGGAAACTTCACAGCTAGTGAATGGAAATTTTGAAGTAGAATTTACAAAGTGTCGAGTACCAGAGCTGGAAGATATGGTATCTATTATGCGTGACCTAAGGGATGTTTATATTTACAATACGGAACGTATGAATAAATTGTTTAATACAATGGATACCAATATTGCCATTTTTGAAATTTTACATAAATTCCATACGAATTTCTTTTCAGATAATTTTAAAACCGTCATGGGAATGTCAGAAGAGCAGCAAAAGTACTATGAGACTCATATTGATGAATTTGAAAAGATGATTCGTAAAGCCCATGCAAATAGAAATGATAATAGTATTATTGAATTTTATGGGAAATACTTAGAAGTACATTTATTTTTTGAAATTGAGGTTTTATCAGGGATTATAATCGATAGAACGAGAGAGGAAATAGAGAAAAAAGATTTATCATTTTCATTAGAGCAAGAGAAACAAATTAGTAGACTAGATCCTTTAACAGGTGTACTCAATCGTTCTGGATTTAAAGAACAAGTCGATGTATATTTGTCACAAAAACAAGAAGAGCAAGGCATATTGATTGTTTGTGATTTAGATAATTTTAAAAGGATTAATGATTCTTTAGGACATCCAGAAGGCGATAAAGTTTTAAAAATGTTTGCACAGGCTCTAAGAGATGAAATTAGAACAGATGATTTAGTAGGAAGACTTGGAGGAGATGAATTCATGGTATTTTTAGAAAATGTTCGTCCAGAATTTCCTATCGAGAAGAAGTTAGATTCCATATTAAATCATGTTAATGAAACCTTATTTCCTTATAGAGAGTTTCAATTGTCAGCAAGTTTTGGTGCGGCGAAACTTAATAGAAAATCTGGTGTTACAGATTACGAAATATTGTATAAAAAGGCGGACGACGCATTATACGTAGCAAAAAAGCTTGGGAAAAATCAATATTATATTAGCAGCTAAGAGAACATCTGCATATTGTGATAGGGAGAAACTGTCACGATGTGCAGATGTTTTTGTATAGGGAGTGTGTAAAGTGCGTTTATGTGAATTGCAGCAAAAAGAAGTGATTAATACATGTAACTGTAAGAGATTAGGATGCATAGCAGATGTAGAGATTGATATTTGTGATGGAAAAGTGATTGCGATTATTATTCCAGGGCCTGGAAAAATATGTGGATTTTTAGGAACAGATACAGAATATGTGATACCTGTGCATTGTATTAAAAAAGTTGGTCCAGATATCATTTTAGTTGAAATTCAGGAAGAAAAGTTTTTGCAAAAGTTCTAAGGATTGGATATAATAAGAGAAAAATGTGGAAAATACAAGAGAGAAAGGCGGAAAGGGATATGAAGTGTCCTTATTGTGGGTATTCAGATACCAGAGTAATTGATTCTAGACCTGCGGATGAGAATAATTCTATTCGTAGAAGACGTTCTTGCGATGAATGTGGCAAAAGATTTACAACCTATGAAAAAGTAGAAACGATACCATTGATTGTGATTAAGAAGGATAATAATAGAGAGCAGTATGATCGCTCTAAGATAGAGGCTGGTGTTTTAAGAGCATGTTATAAAAGACCCGTTTCTGCAGAGGAGATAGAAAAGGTAATTGACCAGATTGAACTTCAGATTTTTAATAGAGAGGAAAAGGAAATTCCAAGCAGTCAGATTGGTGAGATTGTTATGGACAAGTTACGAGAGTTAGATCCTGTAGCATATGTTCGTTTTGCATCTGTGTATCGGGAGTTCAAAGATGTCAATACATTTATGGATGAGTTGAAAAAAATGCTGGAATAATTTACAAAAATCCATTACAATAGGAATGACAATTTAATAATGAAGGTTATTGGAAGAAGGAGAGAACATGAAAAGAAGAGGGATAGCAATTCTTTTGATGCTTATGATGTTCGTAACTATTGCACTGAATGGATGTTCAGGTGATAAGGAGAAGACATTATCCACATCAGAAAATAAACTTTCAGGAAACCCGATTGAGGGAGGTACAATTAAAGTTGGTATTTCCCAAGATTTAGACAGTCTTGACCCACACAGAGCAGGTTCGGCAGGAACAAAAGAGGTTTTATTTAACATGTATGAGGGCTTAGTAAAGCCTGACAAAGATGGTAATTTAAAAGAAGCCGTAGCAAGTAAATATGAAATTTCTGACGATGCAAGGGTCTATACGTTTACCTTACGTGAAGGTGTGAAATTTCATAATGGTAAAGACGTTACGGCAGAAGATGTAAAATATTCGATAGATCGATGCGCTGATACGTCAAATGGGGGTCCATTGGTATCAGCGTATTCTATTATTGAGTCTGTGAATGTTTTAGATTCCCAGACAGTGGAGATACGTCTTAGTGAACCAAATACAGAATTTTTAGCGTATATGACAACGGCAATTATTCCAAAGGATTATCAAGAAATGGAAACAAAGCCTGTAGGAACTGGTCCATTTAAATTTGTATCTCGTTCCCCTCAGGAGAATTTTATTATTGAAAAAAATACAGAATACTGGGGCGAGAAAGCACACTTAGATCAAGTTGAGTTTCGAGTGATTTCAGATGCAGATATGCTGGTAACCAATTTAAAAAGTGGTGCCATTGATATGGCAGTAAGACTTACTTCATCTCAAGCAGCACAATTGACGGAAGGCTTTCATATTGAAGAAGGAACTATGAATTTGGTACAGGCATTGTATTTGAATAACAAAGTTGAACCGCTAAATGATGTTCGTGTACGTCAAGCACTATGCTATGCTGCAAATCCAGACGAAATCATGATGATGATTGCAGATGGAAAAGGGGTTCGTGTTGGGACAAGTATGTACCCAGGATTGAAAAAATATTTTGATGAGCAGTATACAACATACTATGAGCAGGACATTGAAAAAGCGAAAGAGCTTTTAAAAGAGGCAGGATATCCAGATGGTTTTGACTTAGAAATCAAGGTAAGTTCTGCAGACCAGCCTCATGTTGATACAGCACAGGTATTAAAAGAACAGTTTAAGCAAATTGGTGTAAATGTAACGATACGTCCAATTGAATGGGAAGCATGGATGGACGAAGTATATATTGGTCGTGAATATGAATCTACTGTTGTAGGAGTAGACGCTTCTAATTTATCAGCAAGAGCCATGTTAGAGAGATTTGTATCAGATGCAGAGAATAATTTTATCGGGTTTGAAAATGTAAAATATGATGAATTATTTAAAAAGGCGATTGCAACCGTTGATGAAGAAGAACAAATACAGTTGTATAAAGAACTTGAGGGAGTATTGGCAGAAGAAGCTGCAAATGTATATATTCAGGATTTAGCCAATTTAGTAGCAGTAAGCAATCAATTTGATGGATATACATTTTATCCATTGTATGTACAAGATATGTCTACAATGTATATGGTAGAATAGTTAGAGTTAGGATGTAGGAGGAAAGCAAGTATGAAGTTTATTACAAAGAAAATGGTAGGTCTTATAATCGCATTATTAATTGTCAGCATACTTGCTTTTCTTGCATTTGAGATAATACCAGGGGATCCAGCAAGGGCAATCTTGGGAATAGATGCTACAAAAAGTAGTGTCCAGGCTTTGCGAGAGGAGATGGGGCTAAACCGTCCCCTGCCGCAGAGATATGGACAATGGATGCTTGATTTCCTAAAAGGAGATTGGGGAATTTCTTATTCCTATCAGCTTCCAGTACGTGAATTAATTTCAGATAAGCTCCCAATTACAGTAGTTATGACAGGAGTATCTTTTCTTATGATTTTATTTATTTCTATACCGTTTAGTCTTCTTTGTGCAAGGTATGAGAATAAATGGATTGATCGGATTTTTCTGATTTTGAATCAGACAATTATGTCAATTCCGTCTTTTTTTGTTGGTATGATATTAACGGTAATATTTGGACTTACTTTAAGATGGTTTGTACCAGGAGATTATATCTCATATAAGGATAATGCGTGGGAATTTTTCAAATATTTATTATTTCCATGCTTGGCAATTGCTTTGCCACGCTCAGCGATGACTATTAAAATATTTAGAAATTCACTCATTGAACAGCTGCATCAAGATTATATCAGGACAGCGCTTAGCCGTGGAAATAGTAAATGGAGAGTTCTGATTCGACATGCTTTTGGCAACGGATTGATTCCAATTGTTACGTTTTTAGGGATGACAATAGCAGATATTGCAGCGAGTAGTATTGTGATTGAACAAGTTTTTGGTATTCCAGGGATTGGAAGAACCTTAATTTCTGGAATTTCTAATCGGGATTATCCAGTAGTAGAAGCTATTGTTGTATGGATCGCAGTTGTTGTATTGGTATTGAATGCGATAGTAGATTATATTTATCGTAGATTGGATAAGAGGATTGAGGTATGAGAAACAAAAAAGATACTTCTTATAATTTTACTGTAGGATTAATTTTAACAGGGATAATGGTATTTTTTATTTTACTTGGTATGATATGGACGCCATATGATCCTGAGAAAATGCAGGGAAGTTTAAAGTTACAAGCACCAATGATTTCACATATTTTTGGGACAGACCAATTTGGTAGAGATGTATTTAGTAGAGTATTAACAGGGGCAGGCAGCACACTTGTTATAGCCTTAGGCACTGTTTTAATTGGTGGAACACTAGGAGTGATTCTAGGTGCAATTACAGGATATTTTGGTGGCTGGTTAGATGAAGCACTTATGCGTATTAATGATGCAGTTGCAGCATTTCCTAGTGTATTACTAGCATTGGTTTTAGTAAGTATTATGGGGACAGGTACGTATAAAGTGATGTTGGCACTTGGGATTGCTTTTATCCCTAGCTTTGCAAGGATTGTACGTGGAGAGTTTATGCGATGCAAAAATGAGGATTACGTTGTTTGTGCAAAGCTTATGGGGGTATCTGTTCCAAGAATTTTATTTGTGCATATTCTTCCTAATATTTTACCAGTATTACTTTCTTCACTTACGATTGGGTTTAATAACGCAGTTTTGGCAGAAGCAGGGCTTAGTTACTTAGGAATTGGTGTACAACCTCCGGATGCAAGTTTAGGAAGAATGCTTTCAGAGGCACAGACCTATCTTTCAGGTGGTCCATGGTGTGCTATATTTCCAGGCATGTTTTTGGTACTTCTTATTCTAGGTGTAGGAATGCTTGGGGAAGGAATTCTAGACCGATTTGGAGGGGGTAGGTAATGCTAAAGGTTAAAGGCTTGTCCATTTATTTTGAGGAAAAAGGAAAACGGCAGGAAGCTGTAAAAAATATTTCATTTACAATGAATAAGGGGGAAATTTTAGGGCTGGTAGGAGAATCAGGCTCAGGAAAAACCATGACAGCTCTAACGATAGCAGGACTTTTAAAAACAGATGCCGTGTTAGATGAGGGAGAGATTATTTTTGAGGGGAATAATCTTTTAGAATTTACGGAAAAAGAAATGCGAAAAATACAGGGAAAAGACATTAGTATGATTTTTCAAGAGCCAATGACTGCATTAAATCCAACTATGAGAATTGGCAAACAGATTGAAGAAGCATTGGTGCTTCATACAAATTTAAGTCGTGCAGAAAGAAAAGAAAAGGTTCTAAAAGCATTAGAAGATGTGGAAATGAAACATCCAGATGAGGTATACAGAAAATATCCATATGAGCTGTCGGGTGGGATGCGTCAAAGAGTTTTAATTGCAGCAGCAATCATTTGTCGTCCAAAGCTTTTGATTGCAGATGAACCTACTACTGCATTGGATGTCACTACACAGGAAAGTATTCTGAAGCTTCTAAAAAAACTAAATAAAAAATACAATATGGGAATCTTATTTATTTCACATAATTTGAAGGTAATCAATGAAATTTGCAATCGAGTGATTGTGATGAAAGATGGGAATATGGTGGAAGAAGGGCAAGTGGAAGAGGTATTTCACTTCCCAAAAGAAGAATATACAAAAGAGTTGATAGCAGCGATACCAACAAGATTAGAAACAAATCCATTTTATGAAATGTGGATGGCAAAGGCGGGAGAGGAAAATGCCTGAGAAAATAGTAGAATTAAAAAACGTAAATGCGTACTATGGAAGAAAAAAAGAAAGAAAGCAAATATTGGAAAATATATCGTTTTCCTTATATGAGG
>JAHLFA010000030.1 GCA_018883985.1 Candidatus Ruminococcus intestinipullorum
AGTTTACGCTCTTTCCATGTTTTAGACTTATCTTCACTTTCCTGTGCGACTAGTTGAGCCACTCGATTACCAAACTGTTCTCGAATCAGTTCTTCCGTAACCTCTTGACAATCCTCGATTGTATCATGCAAAAATGCCGCACTAATCACTTCTTCATCCTCTGTCATTTCAGAAACAATCTCTGCGACTTCAATTGGATGAACAATATAAGGAATGCTTGTCCCTTTACGAAACTGTCCCTCATGTGCCCACTGTGCAAATGCTTTGGCTCTTTCTATCATGGACTTGTTTCCTCCTTATCCAAATCTACCTTACCATTGAATATAAAAATGATATCACACGACTTACAGAATCACAATCATATCTTGTATTATTCAAAAAAATCATTTAGACTGAAAAACAAATATTACTTTGATGGAGGAGTTATGAATAAGAAATCCGTTTTAATTACTGGTGCATCTCGTGGAATTGGAAAAGCTTGTGCTATAACATTTGCACAAGCTGGATTTCATGTTTTTTTAAATTGTAAGAATTCTGTAGATGATTTAAAACAGGTAGCCAACCATATCCAATCGCATAACGGAAGCTGTACAATCACTTTAGGTGATGTAGGTAATCCAGATGATGTAACAACCATTTTTCAAACTATTGCACAATCCAATCTGGGTCTGGATGTTTTGATTAATAATGCTGGTGTTTCTCATATTGGGTTATTACAGGATATGACAGATAGTGAATGGCTACATTTAATGCATACCAATTTGTCCTCTGTTTTTTACTGCTCTCGTGCAGCAATCCCCTATATGCTCTCCAAAAAATCAGGAAAAATAATTAATATTTCTTCCATGTGGGGAACTGTTGGGGCTTCATGTGAAGCTGCATATTCTGCTACAAAAGCAGGCATTCATGGGCTTACAAAAGCTTTAGCCAAAGAACTTGCTCCCAGCAATATTCAAGTAAATGCTATTGCCTGTGGAGTCATTGATACTGCCATGAATTCCTGCTTTTCTGATGAAGAGCAAAAAGCTCTTATGGATGAAATTCCTGCTGGTCGTTTTGGCACAACAAATGAAACTGCTCAATTTGTTCTAGACTTAGCTTGCAATCATCCTTATTTAACTGGACAAATCATTGGATTTGATGGGGGATTTATTTAGTCCCCCTATTCTTATACTCTTCCATAAAGTTCTTTAGGAATATATGCCTTAACGGAAATCCCTTCTGGAAGATATTCTTCTTCTAACAGCTGACCTTCTACTCGTATCAACTGAATTTTACCAGCTTCTGAAAAAGAATACAGTCTTTCAATATAAATCTGATCCCGACGAATCACTTCTAATAATGCCTGTTTAAGTTCCTCTAATCCCATTCCAGTTTTCGCTGATACGGAAATGGAATATTCTGCTCTAAAATCTCTGAAATTCCCTTTCTCTCCAAGTTTATCTTGTTTGTTAAATAAAGTAATGATTGGTTTTCCATCTGCTCCAAGCTGACGTAGAGTTTCATAGACTACGTGCATTTGTGTATCTTGATGTGGATTGGATGCATCTACTACATGTATCAAAATATCCGCATATTTTGCTTCTTCTAACGTACTTTTAAAGGCTTCAATCAAATGATGTGGAAGCTTTCTAATAAATCCTACTGTATCACTTAATAGAATATCTTGTGAATCTGCCAGCTGCAAAACTCGTGTTGTCGTATCAAGTGTAGAAAACAGCATTGCATCCTCCAATACATCTGCTTTTGTTAATACATTTTCTAAACTACTCTTTCCAGCTGATGTATAGCCTACCAAAGCCGCCACTTTTAGATTGGATCGTTTTCTACTCGTACGAAGCAATTCTCTATGATTCTCTACTTCCTTCAATTCCCTTTTTAATTTCCCAATTCTCTCTCGAATTAGACGACGATCCATCTCTAATTTTTTCTCCCCTGGACCTCTAGTTCCAATCCCTCCACCTAATCGTGATAAAGAATTTCTCAATCCAATTAACCTGCCTGCTCTATATTTCAATTGAGCTAACTCCACTTGGATTTTTCCCTCTCTACTTATCGCTCTTGCTGCAAATATGTCTAAAATTAATAATGTCCTATCCACTACTTTACACTGTAGTTCTTCCTCCAAATGATTTAGTTGCACTGAAGTCAACTCATCATCACATATAATTCCTGTTGCCTCCATTTCCCATAACAGCTCCTTTAATTCAAGAACCTTTCCTTTTCCTATATAGGTAACTGGATGAGCAGCCTCTCGCTTTTGTACTATTCTTCCTACAACCTTAGCTCCTGCTGTTTTTGCCAGCTCTTCTAACTCATCTAAGGATTCTTCTTCTAATTCTGAGTCACTCTCCTGAATCCCTACTAAAATCACTTGTTCTTGCACTTCTCTTGTTTCATAAAACTCATTTTTACTCACTAGTTTCCCTCCTGCCTTCTACTGTTTGTTGAATAATCCCTCGCATCATCTCCTCTGTAAGCTGACCCTCAACATATCCAAACACGAAACCTTGTTTATCAATCATAAAGGTTGTAGGATAAGAACGTATCCCAAACTTGCTAAAAATCTCTCCTGTTTCATCCATTAGCACTGGATATGTATAGCCATTCTCCTTTAAAAAGTCAGCAATTTCATCTTCTGTTCCTTCTCTTCCCAAATTTGGTGCTGCAATCCCTAGAATAATAACTGAATCATCCTCTTTCACCTGATACTCTTCATAAATTTTCTGAATATCTGGCATCTCATTTCTACAAGGAGGACACCATGTAGCCCAAAAATTCAAAAATACAGTCTTGCCTCTATACTCTGACAATGTATGCTCGTTCCCATATTGATCCTTTAGTGTAAAATCTACAGTCAATTCCTCTACATCTTCTTTTGGTTCACTTTCCTCTACCACAGACTCTTTCCCAAAATCCAATGTTTCAATTACCATAAATCCCCCTATTAAAATCATCAGAATACCACCAAGTTTTACAGTATACCTTACAACTTTTCCATACTTTTTAAAAATTTCTAAAATCTTTGTTGTAAACATACCAACAGCCAGAAATGGAAGAATAAATCCTAATGTATATACACCTATATATAAAAATCCTATTATTTGTGTCTTTGCACTTCCTGCCATTACTAGAACACTCGCTAAAACTGGTCCTACACAGGGTGTCCAAGAGAAACTAAAGGTAAATCCAAAAATAAGTGCAACGAATGGTGACATTCTTAGTTTGTCCACTTTGAGGAAATATCTATGCTCAGTCCCAAGAATTCTTGATTTTCCAAATATTCCTAACTGATACAAACCAAATAGTAAAATTAAAATACCACCTAATCTTGTAATTACTATTTGATTTTCTTTAAAAAAACTTCCAGCTACAGAAACTCCTAACCCCATAATAAAGAAGGAGGTACTAATTCCTATTGTAAAACAAACCATATGTAAGAATAACTTTAATCGAGTTTCTTTCATACCTCCTGATAAATAACTTACGTATAATGGAATAAGTGGAAGTACACATGGGGAAAAGAAACTAAAAAGTCCCTGTACAAATATTGTAAAAACTGGCATTCCTACTTCAACTGAAAATCCCATTCCATAACCCTCCTACTCTTTTATTCGAATTATAAATGCTGGAATTGGGGGATGATTTTCTCTATTATAATATTGGCTTACTATGACTAGATAATAAGCTGAATTCAACTGTTTCAAATGGCTCAATATAGCATCTCTTTCCTCAAATCCCATTTCCTCACTGCCATAAATACAAAGGCTCATGATACCACCTTTTTTTAATAATCTAAGTCCCACATCAATTGCCTGAATACTTGTAGCAGCCTGTGTCTTAATCTCATGATTTCCCCCAGGCAAATAACCGAAATTAAACGTAATTGCCGCTGCTCGTTCTTCTATATAGTTTTCCATGCTTTCATGTCCTGCTAAAATTAGCTTTACCTGTGTATCACATCCCTTATTTTGTAAATAACATTCTGTATTCTTTAATGCCGTTTCTTGAATATCAAAAGCGTATACTTTTCCCGTAGCTCCTACCTGCTCACACAAGAAAGCTGTATCCCTACCATTTCCTGCTGTTGCATCTATGCATACATCTCCTTTTTCAATATGCTTTTGCAACATTTGATGACAAAATTCTGTAATTTGATAACTCTTCATCTTTTCTCCCTATCTTTATAAAAAAAGAAAGCTTCTAAACATATGCAGCTTTCTTCTTTTCCTAATTTCTATCTAGTTTCTAAAAATTGATCCTCCTTCTGTGCAGCCTTATCCTCTGGAAAAAGTTTTACATATTCTGCGACCTTCAACTTAGCCTGCTCCCAATCTTTCAGTTTTTCATAGCAAACAATTTGATTGTACAACATTTCCTGAAAAACTTCATTTTCCTCTAGGTTTACACTTTCTCCTTTTTGAAGTAAAGCAATTCCTTTCTCATAATAGCTTAATGCTTCTGTATAAGCTTCCTCTTTCATCATACAAATTCCTATCAGATTATACAGAATTGGAGTTTCTTTTGCACCTAATTCCAATGCTTGCAAAAAAGACTCTTTCGCATTTTTATAATTATTTTGCTCGTAATAAGCAATTCCCATTCCTCGATATGCCTCTGCTGTATCTTTATTTTTCTCTATAGCAGACTCAAACTGTATCATCGCTTCTTTATATTTTCCTTCTTTAAGAAGATCTCGTCCATTCTCTATCCTGTTTCCACACCCTGAAATGAACAATATTGATAGCATAAAAATAACTACAATCCGCTTCTTCATCCTACACCTCTTTTATTCTGGATATTTTAATACCCAAAATGAATTCAACAAGTTAATTAGCAAAACTACCATATCGGCTAAAATAGCATTTTTCATAGTGACATATCCAAAAGAAGCTAGCAGCAATAACAGAAGTTTCATTCCAATGGCAAATAGGAAATTCTGTTTCACGGCACGTATTGTCCCTCTCGAAATGCGAACTGCATTGATAATTTTAGATAAATCATCCTCCATGAGAATAATATCTGCCGCCTCTAATGCCGCATCAGCTCCTAATCCTCCCATAGCAATCCCTATGTCTGCTCGATCTAAAACTGGTGCATCATTAATTCCATCTCCTACAAATACTAATTTTTCATCCTCCATTTGACTCTGCATGAACTCTTCAACCTGCTCCACTTTTTCTGATGGCATTAATCCAGCATATACATAATCTACTTTCAACTTTTTCGCAATATCTTCTGCTACTATTTCATTATCTCCAGTAATCATGACAGCCTCAATTTGACGATGTTTTAACCACCGTAATAATCTCGGTGCTTCCTCACGAATTAAATCTGTAATCAAAATATATCCTGCATAAACTCCATCAATAGCTACATGAACAGCCGTTCCCACCTCAGTAACAGGATGATAGAAAATTCCACTTTGATTCATCAACTTAGAACTACCAATTAAAACTTGCTTTCCATCTACAACGGCAAGAACTCCTCCACTAGGATATTCTTGTACTGATTTTACTCTCTTCTTATCTAGTGGTCTTCCATATGCTTCTTGCAAAGAACCAGCAATTGGATGTCCCGAATATGCCTCTCCATATGCTGTATATTCTAATAGCTCCTCTGGACTTATCTTCCATGGACAAATCTCTTTTACTTGAAACACACCCTCTGTCAACGTACCTGTTTTATCAAATACATAGGTATCGGCTTTAGCTAAAGCTTCTAAAAAATTACTTCCCTTTATCAACACTCCCTGTCTGGAAGCAGCTCCAATTCCACCTAAAAATGCCAGTGGTACAGAAATTAAAAGTCCACATGGACAAGATGCTACCCAAAAAATTAATCCTCTATAAATCCACACATCCTTTTCTGCTCCTTGAAACATCATTGGTGGCAAAATCATAACTAAAATTCCTAATAGTATAACGATGGGTGTATAATATCGTGTAAATTTCTCAGCAAAATTTTCACTTTCTGCCTTACGATTATCTGCATTTGCTATCAAATCTATAATACGAGAAGCCGTAGAATCTTTTGCAACCTTTGACACACGTGCCTCTAACATACCACTTAAATTAATACTGCCACTATAGAGCTTATCTCCTATTTTTACTGTACGTGGAATTGCTTCCCCTGTCAGAGCTTTTGTGTCAACTGTACTTGTTCCTTGTGTCACAACTGCATCAACTGGTATTCTCTCTCCTGGTTTAATAAGAATTACCTGCCGTGGCTGTAATTCTTCCGAAAGAATTTGCCTTTCACCTTGTCCTGTTTTTAAATTGGCATACTGTGGACGAATATCCATGAATCGCTCAATTGATTTATGTGTCTTCGTTACTGAAATAACTTCTGCTAACTTTCCAATTTGAAAGAATAACATAGCTCCCACAGCCTCAGAATATCTTCCAACTAGAAAAGCCCCCACTGTTGCAATTAAAATCAATAAATTCTCATCAAATAATCTTCTTTTCTTTATATTCTCAAGCAATAACTTGCCTGTTTCCCACAATAACATATAGTATGGAATAAAAAATAACCCAACTTTTCCTATACCACTTAAATCCCAATACGAAGTTGCAAAGGCGGCTGCACCATATAAGCAAGCTGCTGCTGTACTCACTATGCATCTGATTTTCACTTCTTTCTCCATGGATACCCTCTTCCTAACTGTACTTTACTCACATATATGCTCTATTCCCTGATTTAATATTGTTTCGATATGACTATCAGCCAGAGAATAAAAAACTGTCTTCCCCTCTCTCCTATTTGTAACTAACTTCATCTGCTTCAAAATACGGAGTTGGTGAGAAATAGCAGACTGTGTCATATTTAATGTTTGTGCCAAATCACAAACACACATTTCTGACTGAAATAAAACACATAATATTTTAATTCTAGTTGTATCTGCAAATACTTTAAAAAAATCTGCCAATAACCTCAATTCCTGTGCATCTGGCATATGATCCACTTCTAATTTTCCCATTTTCTTGCTCCCTTCTGCTAACCCAATTTCATACGGTTTCGCAGGATATGTAGATGTTGTTTATTATACGAAAAAACACCCCTGTGGTCAAGCAGGGATGCCCTTTCCTAAACGAGTTAAAACTTTTTATACAATATACGAACGGAATTTAAAATACACAAAACTGCCACTCCTGTATCTGCAAAAACTGCCATCCACATATTTGCCATTCCAAGTAGCCCTAAAATCATAATTAGTACCTTTATTGTAATGGCAAAAATTACATTTTGTTTAGAAATTGCTGCCGTTACTTTTGCAATCTGTAAAGACTGTGGTATTGCTTCTACAGATGAAGACATAAAGACAACATCTGCCGCCTCAATTGCTGCATCTGCACCACTGCCCATAGCTGCTCCTACATCTGCACCTGCAAGTACTGGTGCATCATTAATGCCATCTCCTACAAACATCACATTTCCATAAGTATTCCTAATCTTTTGCAGTTCACTGACTTTCTCTTCTGGTAATAATTTTGCATGTACTTCATCAATTCCAACTTCTGCAGCAACAGCCTGTGCATTTCTTATAGTATCTCCTGTTAAAATAGCAGTCGTTATATTCTGTCTTTTTATTGTATCAATTGCCTGCTTCGCATCAGATTTTATTGTATCTGAAATGAGAATACGCCCTGCATATCTTCCATCCACTGCTACAAAAACCTCTGTGCCATAGTTATCTTCTTGATGTTCTTCACAATGAATCTGATAACTCTCCAACAATTGCTTATTTCCACAAAGTATTGTTCTTTCTCCTAATAATGCACAGATTCCTTTTCCTGATATCTCTTCTGTCTTTTCTGGTGATACCAATTTTAAACCACGCTTCTTTAATTCCGAAACGATACTAACTGCAATAGGATGTGTGGAATTCATTTCACAACTGCCTGCCATTTGCAGCAATTCATCTTCTCCAAATTCTCCAGATGTCAAAATACGTTGTACTTCAAAATTCCCTTGTGTAATTGTACCAGTTTTATCCATAACTACAGCTTTGACACCTTGCAATGCCTCAATGGATAATCCACCTTTAAACAAGATTCCTTTTTTTGAACCTGCTCCAATCCCAGAGAAAAATGCTAATGGTACACTCAACACTAACGCACAAGGACAACTAATTACAAGGAATGTAATTGCTGTATAAACCCAATACTCCCAATCTCCTGTTATAAAAGATGGAATAGTTGCGGTTAATAAAGCCAAAATTACAACAAATGGGGTATACACTCTTGAAAATCTTGTAATAAATCTATCCATTTTAGGTTTACTTGCAGCTGCATTCTCTACCGAATGTAAGATTCTTGTTACCATAGAATCTTCTAAAACACGTTCTACTTTTAGCTTCAAAATACCTGAAATGTTTACACATCCTGATATTACTTGATCCCCCTCCCTTACGGAAATAGGAATAGATTCTCCCGTAACAGGTGAAGTATCAACTTGACTTTCTCCTTCTACAATAATTCCTTCCATGGGAATTCTATCCCCAGCACGAACTAAAACAATATCTCCAACTTTTGCCTCTTTTGCTGGAATTTCTTCCACATTTCCATTGGAATTAATTCTATTTACAACCTCTGGTCTTAGGTCAACAGCTTCCATTATTTGCTTTCTACTACGTTCTACTGCACTCTCCTCGAACAACTCCCCTATTCGAAAGAATAAAATTACTCCAACAGCCTCTGTATACTCTCCAATTACAATTGCTGCAAGTGTTGCAACACTCATTAAAAAGTTCTCATCAAATACATGTCCCTTTTTAATATTCTTTGCTGCTGAAAGTAAAATATCTTTCCCTAACACAAAATAACTCAAAAGCAAAATAACATTAGAAACATACGCTTGTGACGATTGCAATAAGAATCCCAACAATAGTAGAATAACTCCAATCCCTATCTCGAAGTATTCTCTTTTATTCTTCATTGATTCCTCTCTATTGTTTATCACTTCTTCTTTTCTTACAATGACTCCATCTTCAATAGAAGTACAAATCTCCTGAAACTTTTCTAAAAGTTCTTCTTTTGTATTTACTTCCACTCTAAGTTGCTTTGTTGCAAATACTATTGTTGCTGACTTCACTTCTGGAAGTTGTTTTATTTTTTCTTCCATTTTTGAAGCACAATGAGCACAGCCTAAATGCTCTAACGTATAAATCTGCTGTTGTCTCATAAGTAACCTCTCCTCTCAATATATGAATAAATGTTCATGTGTTCATATAATCATATTTCGTTACATTTGTCAAGATTTTCTAGATAAAAAGAGGAGTGAAATTTTTCAACTTCACTCCCCTTTTACTATCTTTTCTAATTTCCCAGTATATAGCCCATGATATTTTCATTTTTTCTTGAATCTTCTGAGGAATCCATTCCCCTTTCATCACGTTCCTGCTGTTCTAAATGTGCTTTAATTGCGTCATTTAATGATAACATCTTATCATCTAACTCTGATACCATTCTAGCACACTCCCGAAGATCTTGACTAATATAATCTGGTGCATCTCCCTCAAATTTATAATAGATCTTATGCTCCAAACTTGCCCAAAAATCCATAGCAATTGTACGAATCTGTATCTCTACCTTTGTGTCTACAACACTATCAGAAAGAAAAATCGGTACAGAAACAAGCATATGGTAACTTTTATATCCACTCTCTTTTGGATTTTTTATATAGTCTTTGATTTCTAGAATTTTCAAATCACTTTGATTTCCAATCATCTCCCCTAAGCGATATATATCAGATGTAAATGAACAGATTAAGCGAACTCCTGCAATATCGTTTACATACTTTAACATATTTTCTATTGATGTTTCATGTCCTTGTCTTTTTAATTTCTTCACAATACTCTCGGGAGTCTTAATTCTTGTTTTTATATGTTCTATTGGATTATATCTATGTACATGTTGAAATTCGTCATTTAAAATTTCTAATTTTGTTCCAACTTCCTTTAATGCCGAATTATACAAGAAAATAACTGTCTTCCAACTATCTACATCTTCATAATTCTTTATTGCCTCTGTCATCTGATGTTCTCCTCTCAACTTGGACATTCCCCCTTAATCTTCCATGTTATTATAATACAAAAGGTCTCCTTTTCCTCTGCTCTTTACTCGATATAAAGCATAATCAGCCTGTTCAAACAATTCCTGATAATCGGATGCTGATTGATTACTTGCAATACCTATGCTGTATGAAACCTTAATTTCCTCATTCCCATCTACCATAGGAGTAGAACCTGCATGTAAAATATATTTGCATTTCTCTAAAACCACATCTAATGTCTGGTCTACAAATAAGATAATAAATTCATCTCCTCCAAAACGGCATATATAATCTTCCTTATCTAAAATAACAGTTAATCTTCTAGCTGTATTTTTAATTACCTCATCCCCTATGTGGTGTCCGTACTGATCATTGATTTTCTTGAAAAAATCAATGTCAATAATTGCCATATAAATATCAACTTTATCATTTTTACTAATATGCATATGATAATACTTCTCAAACATATCTCGTGTAGGCAATTTTGTTAATCCATCACTTATGCTTAATAGATCCTCACTAACCTGCATATAGTTAAAAATCTCACCCTCAATATTTTTAATTGGAATTAAATGATTTCTATCATGGCCAATAAATCGCTCATTTCTCTGAATTCTTGTTTCATAGTTCACATGATGTCCTTCTTTTGCCTGACTTAGTATATCCTCAATCGTTGTCCCCATCAATGATTCACCCGCAATTTGATGAAGAGTACTTGCCTCCTGATTGTAATAACAGCAATTGCGTGCACTATAATTTTTATACAATACCTTTGTATCTGTATCATAAATGACAATCTTGTTAGGCATACTGTTTAGGTAAAATTCCAAACGTTCTCTCTCGTACTCTACACTCTTCATAGCTGTTATATCCATGATTGTAACGTACCAGCAATCATATTCTTTTTCATACTTAGCAGTATCATGTACCCAGAAAATCTCGCCTTTTTTGTTTCGCATTCGATATTCAAAGTTTAAATCTTCATCTCTTTCAATATGAGCATCAATTGACTTCAAGATACTAGAAATATCATCTATTACAAGCTCTGCAAATCGATTTCCAAATAATATTGCAAACTCATCTTTTTCGTATCCAATCATTTCGTAAAAGTGATCATTTGCGTAAAGTATTGTAGAATACTCATCATTTTTACAATATAATACTCCCGCATTTATATGATTTAAAATATTGACTGCTCTATTATCTAAAGTTAATTTCATTTGTCATTCTCCTGACATGCTTTCATTTTTTATATCAATCACCTTATTTCTGATAAAAATATATCATAAATTATTCTTTATTTCAATAAAAAACCCCTCAGGCATTATTTCCAAAGTGCCTGAGAATACACACCTTTATCCTTTAATGACTGAAGTGCATCAACTACCATTGGCTTGTCTTCTTTATATGTTATACCATACCATTTGTCCTCAGACTCTAAAACAGAAACAGTTGCACGTCCCTGAGATAACAAGCTGCTAACAACAGATGGAAGAAAATATTCGCACTTCATTGGATTTTTCGGTAAATTCTCTTCCAAGAATTTTGAAAAACCTTTTTGGATTTCTTCTAAAATACTTCTCGTAAATCCCCACATATTCATAGAAACTAAACGATTACCATCTATTTCAACCCAAGTTTCTCCTTCATCCTCTGAATACGCTATAAAATCCCCACGGTTTTCAATTCTTGTTCTTTCTGTTATGTCAACTAATTCTTTCTTCTCATTTATCTGACAGATACCTCTAGATACATGCCCATTTTCTGTAATTGTATTTTTCAGACGATACCCTACCATTGTATAACGAAACTTTTCATCATCCTCATGTGTTGTAAGATAGTTATAAATCACTTCAAAAGCATGTCTTCCATAATAATCATCTGCATTTATTACAGCAAATGGACCTTCTATTTCATGAATTGCACTTAGCACTGCATGTGCTGTTCCCCACGGTTTCGTCCTGCCTTCTGGCACTTCAAATCCCTCTGGTATATTCTGCACATCTTGATATACATATGCCACATCCATATACTGTTCAATACGATTGCCAATTGCTTCTTGAAATGCCGCTTCATTTTCCTTTTTTATAATAAATATGACTTTTTCAAATCCTGCTCGTTTGGCATCATAAATGGAATAATCCATGATAATATTTCCCTCATTGTCTACTGGATCAATTTGCTTTAATCCACCATATCGACTTCCCATTCCTGCTGCCATAATTACTAACACTGGTTTTTTCATTTTATATCTCCTCTAACTCTAAATTATCGATTTCCCGAAAGAATCTTCCAAATTATTGTTTGTCCATTTCCACATAATTTCTTAAATAAGGTTACCAGACCAAAACAAATCCCTGGAAGAATGAAGAAAAGTATAATTCCCACCCACATAGAACTAGAAATATATCTACTAATAAGCGAATTTATACCCTGTACAATAACATAATGTGTCAAATACACCATAAATGTATTCTTCTGCCACCTTGCTACATTTGGCAATGGCAACTTAGCAATCACGCACCACAAGAATATAGCCGCCAAAAGAAAATACATAAGATTTGAAAACATACTTGGAACATGCTTATAAAAATAATAGGACAACATCATTAAAATAAAACTCGCTATAAGAAGCATCCAACTTACCTTATCTTCCTCCACTGCCTTTCTACAGTGAACTCCTATATAACCACCTATCATATAAACTGATAGCCAATTAAAAAGTGAGGTCAATTGAACATTTCCAATGGAAATATTAGCAGTCAATCCACCATTGGTACTATTCAATACAAGTACTATTACGATTGCAGCTAACCCCATATACCGATTGGAAATGAAAACATATAATATTGGTGCAAGTATCACAAAAATAATTAAAAACTGAAGGAACCACAAAAACTGTGCATACCTATAATTTAAAATGGCATCTAAAATACTTGCCCCTGTTACACTTATCTTTTCCTCTTGAAATGTGGCTCCCAATATTGGAACATAGGAAACAAGCACATGAAAAAAATAGTAAATCAAATTCCATAAAATATATGGGAGCAAAAGTCCTAAAAATCTAGTTCTGTATTTTTCAAATACTTTTTTCCAAGTATAATTTCTATAAAATAAATATCCTGAACACAGAAAGAATCCTGCCACCCCTATAACTGCAATTTCAGATACAATTACTTGTTCTATCCAAGATAAAAGAGGCTGTCCATCTATCAATACTTCCTGTGTAAATCGAGTTGTATTTTGCGTATGAATCCATACTACAAATATACATAAAATGAAATTGTACCAGGATACTTTATTTTGAAAACTTCCTTTATTCATTTTTCTCTTTCCTATTCTTCTATGATATGAATTTCCAAATAATCAAACTCAATCGTATCCATAAAATTATCCTGATAGAATCTTGCTTTATCATGTCGCTTAAACTCTGCAATTGTTGCATCCAACCAAATAGGCTTACTCAAATCAAACTCATAGCAGATAGCATCCAATGCATGAAATATCTTATGTGTTCTTGTATCTTCACTTTCATCACATATCACAATATCTTTTACTAAACGATTATCCTTAAAAATCTTTCCCCACAAACGAAACATAACTTTTTCCTTTCTTATTCATTTCGGATTGCCGCAAGTGGGCTTAATCTCATAGCTCTTAATGCAGGAAAATACCCTGCTGCCATTCCGACAAATACAGCAAAAGCCATAGATGCCAGTATTAACCATACTGGTATATAGGAAATTCTTTCTCCACTTCCTACCATACCACTTCCCGATACAACCATATTTAATCCAAACGAAATTAATAGACTAAGTATATTGCCTATTAAACCACCAAAGAATCCAATAAATGCAGCTTCCAACAAAAACATTTGCTTAATATTTTTCAATCCACAACCTAGAACCTTAATTACCCCAATTTCTTTTGTTCTCTCGTAAATTGACATCATCATTGTATTTGCTATACCAATTGCTGCCACAAATAGGGATACTGCACCGATTCCACCTAATACAGCTTGTATCATAGCAAACTGTTCTTTCATGCTATTTAGCCACTCTATATTACTGGTCACATCATATCCCATTTCACGAATTGTTGTACATAATGATTCTACTTCATTGATATCATCTGCTTGAACATCTACAGAAGTATATACAAATTTTTCATATGGCTTTCCTGATTTGCTAGATGGCTGTCCTGGAATTACTCTTCCACGGAACTCTTTTTTCAACATTTCAATTAACTTCTCTTGATTACAATATACAGAGTAGGAATACATGTCATAAGCATCCAAGCCTCCTGCACCTACTCCACACACTTTTACAGAATGTTTCTTTGCAATTCGTTGACTTTGTCCACTATTTCCATCCTGAGAAGTTCCTCCCATCGAATCTCCCATTGAGTTCTGCTGTGAAGAAAAATAAGCCTGTTGATCTAAAATCAAAAACACTTTATCTTGTTGTAAATTAATATCTGGAAGTTCCCCCGACTCATAATATCCTTTTCCAGATTTTTCTTCGTAGAAGTTTGTAATAATCATATTTCCAAATAGAAGCTCCAACTCCGTTGCATTTGCTTCTGGATATCGCCCCCAAGGTTCTAATTCCATAGATAGATTTTGCATTGCTTCTTCTGTAATACCTTGTAACTGAATGTAAGAAATATAGTTTCCTTTTTTCAATATTGCTTCTGCCGAAACAACTGGCCACGCACTCTTTACATGCTCAAGTGATCGAAGCATCTCTACCGTATCATCTGTTATGTACTGCATTTCTGTATCATCTTGCGAGCCATCCTTATAATATTCCTGACCTGCAAATCTCCCCGTCACTGTAATACTATTGACTCCACCAGATTCTTCGATTTGCTCATACATGGATTGCTGCATTCCTAATCCTAAAGAAATCATTACTACAATTGAAGCTGTTCCGATAACAACCCCCAAAACTGTTAAAAATGTACGCAGCTTTCGTCTTTTTAGATTACTGCTGCTCATCCTCAGTAAATCGCTCCACCTCATTGAGTAATTCCTCCTCTTCTAATGATGCTTGCCCTTTTCTTTTTCTCCTTCTTATTACAACGGTAATTACAATGCCAACCAAGAGAATAATAAGAAAAATTGGCCAAATAGATATTCCTTGACTTTCCTCTACTTCAACTACTGGCATCATATTATCTACAATTTCCTGCTGTGGAATCACAATCATAGTGAACTCTTTTTCTATTGAGGATTCTTTTCCAGATTCATCCTCATAGGAAATTATCATTTTACAACTCATACTTTCATCCATAATATCCGTTCCAGTTACCATACCATCAATAGTACCCGTTGCTCCTGAATCTATATTCCCTAAGAAAAGATCACTGCCCTGAATTCCATCTCCTTGAAATTTTACTTTTACATTATACAATTTTACTTTCCCTGTATTGTATAAACTACAAGTAATATTGGACTCATTTCCTATTTCAATGCTGTCTGGTGAAATTACAATATCACTAATTTCAAATTTTGCAGGTTGTTTTATTGGAATTGCTACGCTAGATACACTATCATACTGTACTGCATTTTGGTCTTCATATTTCATATTTACAGTTATACTGTATGGTTTTTGTACAAGGTCTGCCCTTGAATTCAAATCAATGGAAATATTTCTTGTTTCCCCTGCTGGAATCGTATCTAAATAAATCGTGCTGGAGCCTGAAACTGGAAGGAATGCTGGTGCTTCATTCTCTGTTCCAGAAGAAGGTGCCTGAATATCTATAAGCATATTCGATACAGCTGTTTTTGTTGATGTGTTTTTCAAATGGATAATTAGCTGAAAATTACTTCCTGCATTTACCTCTCCTGGCTGCGTTTGAAATCCTGTTACAATCACTCGAGGAACAGATGCATTCTCATTCGTACTGCCAGTTCCACCATCAGGATAACTTTCTTGTGGAGTAGTCCAATCTTCTGTCTGCTGAGGTACTTCAATCACAGGTTGATCTTCAATTTGTATTACTTCTTGTTGTTCCTCTTTTTGTTCCTCTTGTTCCTTTGCTGTTGTTTTTACAAAAATAGTTTTTTCAGTTCGATACTGTGTTGTTTCATCATCATATACAATGGAAAAAGCTAATTTATAAGATTTACTCTCTACATCCTCTCTTACTGTTAAATCTTTCCACACAGCTTCTGCACTTTTTGATGCTGGAATTTCCCCTAACTCTAATTCATAATTCATACTTTGAATTTCAAATGGCCACAGATTAGCATCATCCAACACTGGGGCAATTTTTACATTCTTTGCCGTTTGTGTACCTTGATTTGTAATTTTAATTTTTAATTCACCCTTCTCGCCAGCAAGGTAAGAAGGTGTCTTTTGTCCATTCCCTACAGAAATCTGTATTGCTGGTATTTCTCCCTCCTGCGCATACACGTCTGTTGCCATTGGCAACATAGTTACAAGTACAAAAAGTATTGCATACACCCCAACCATTATTCTTTTTTTCATCTTCATTCTTTTTCTCCTCTCTCTTCTCTCTTCCTTTTGTTATCCTCAATTTTCACTATTTTTCCATCGATAATATGAAATACTCGATCTGCATACTCAGCAAGATGGTTATCGTGTGTTACCATAATCAATGTTTTTTTCTGATTACGGACTATATTTTGCATCAATTGCATTACTTCTTCAGATGTATGCGAATCTAAATTTCCAGTAGGTTCATCAGCAAATATAATTTTGGGATTCACCACTAATGCTCTTGCCACACCAACTCTCTGCTGTTGTCCCCCAGACATCTGATTTGGAAAATGCTCTTTTTGTTTATGTAATTTAACTAAATCTAACATCTTATCTGCCATTTGCAAACGTTTTGCTCTTGGAATCCCTCGAAAGCTAAGTGGTAATGCAACATTTTCAATAGCATTCATGGAACCTATCAATTGAAAAGATTGAAAAATAAAACCTACCTTCTCTCTTCTTAACTGAACCAATTGGTCTTCTGACATTGATTCAATATGTTGTCCATCAATAATGATTTCTCCCTTTGTTGGCTTTTCCAACCCTGCTAACATATTGAGCATTGTAGATTTACCTGAACCTGATGTTCCTACTATCGCACAAAATTCCCCTTCATAGACTTCTAAACTGACTCCATCTAATGCACGTACAAAAGTGTCCCCTAATCTATACAACTTATATAGATTCTTAATTTCAATAATCTTCTTCATTGTTCTCTATACCCCAATCAATTTTCTCTACCCCATTTTGTTCTAAAAACTGATTCGCCTTACTAAAAGGCTTACTTCCAAAAAATCCTCTATATGCTGATAATGGACTTGGATGTGGTGCTTCCAATATTAGATGTTTTGGATTGTTTAACATTTTCTTTTTCCTTTGTGCTGGGGCTCCCCATAAAATAAATACAATTGGTCTATCCTGCTCATTGACTGCTTTTATTGCTGCATCTGTAAATTCTTCCCAACCAATATCTCTATGCGAATTAGCTTCATGAGCTCTCACCGTCAAAACGGTATTTAACATTAAAACGCCTTGTCTTGCCCATTTTGTTAATTCCCCATGCTGTGGTATTTCACATCCTAAATCATCATGCAATTCTCGATAAATATTTACTAAAGATGGTGGAATTTTAACTCCCTTCTTTACAGAAAAACATAACCCATGTGCCTGTCCAACATTATGATAAGGATCTTGCCCTAATATTACAACCTTTACATCTTTTAGAGGTGTAAAATGAAATGCATTAAATAAGTCATTTGCTGGCGGAAAAATTTGCCTTGTTCTATACTCTTGATGCACTGTCACAAATAATCTTTTATAATATTCCTTTGAGAACTCCCCTTTTAATGCTTCATACCAATCTCCACGAATTTCTGACATTATACTCTCACTCCTTTCCTACAAATTCTATTTTGTTTCTCGTGTTTTGCAATCTAGCTCAAACCAAAACTCCACTCCATCTGGCACATTTCTGACACCATATTTTTGATGAAAAGATTCCATAATAGCTTTAACAATCGAAAGTCCAATCCCATTACCACCGTACTCTCTCGTGTGTGCTTTATCTACTTTATAAAACTTATCCCAAAGCTTTCCTATATCCTCTTGTGGTATCTGTGAACCACTATTAAAGACACAAACACGTACTGTATCTCCTTGTGGAATCACCTCAATCTTAATTTTTTTCTCGCCATCCACATGATGGATTGCATTTGTTAAATAATTTTTGATAACCTGTTCTGTCTTGAATTCATCTGCCCACACATATACTGCCTTATCATGTGGAAATTCGGCCTTTGCTCCTGCTTGTTGAATTAAAATGTCGCAGCTTTGTACCACCCCTTCCAATAAACGAATAATATCAAAACGTGTAAACTCCATCTCGTAATTTCCAAACTCTAACTGATTTAAGGTTAATAAATTCCTTACCATTTGATTCATCTTTGCTGCTTCGTCGATAATGACGTCACAATAAAATTCTCTGCTGTCTGGGTCATCATTTACACCCTCTTTTAATCCTTCCGCATACCCCTGTATCAATGCAATTGGTGTCTTCAACTCGTGAGAAACATTACCTAAAAATTCATTTCTCATATCTTCTATTTTTTCTTTTTTCTTAATATCCATCTGTAATTGATTGTTAGCACGTTTTAGTTCTGAAATTGTCCTCTCTAGCTGTTCTGACATTGCATTAAAATTCGCTCCCAATACACCGATTTCATTTTCTCCACCACCAGTATATTTTGTTTCAAAGTCTAAATTTGACATCTTCTTAGAAAGAATAGCTAATTCGGAAATAGGCTCTGTAACTTTTTTTGCAATAAGTTCCATCAAAATACAACCTAATAAAATAGTAATAATACCAATATATAAAAATAATTTATTTGCTAATGATGCATTTTCTCCAATACTATCTAGTGGACTCCTAAGTAAGAAAGCTTCTCCATCAGAATATCTCCCCCATAACTCTAAATAATTGATTCCAGCTTTCATATCTCTTGTTTTACGAATCTCATATTCTTTTGTTGCCTTTAACAATTCCCCTTGTGACTGATTTTTATTTAATAGATAGCCCATTAGCTGTCCTATTAATTGCTCTTCATTTCCTCGAATAGAATATACGGTCTGTGTTTCTGTTACATTCATAATTACCATGGAAATATTTGTTTCCTCTAGTTGTTTCCATATTTCTTCGTTATCCAAAAGATGAAATGTTTCTCCCATTTCTTGTCTTCTTACAGTAATCTCATAAGCCTCAATCAAATCATTTTCTTTATGAAGAATGTAATATCGCTCTAAAAACAGGGAATACACAAAAAACATTAGAACCAAAATGAATGCCATCAAGCCCACAAATCCCATTGTTAGTTGTTTTCGAATTGAATATTTCATCTCTATACCTCAAATTTGTAGCCCATTCCCCATATGGTTTTGATATATTCTCCTTTTTCACCTAACTTATTTCTTAATTTTTTTACATGGGTATCTATGGTACGTGCATCACCAAAATAATCATAGTTCCATACATGATTTAATATTTTCTCTCTTGATAGTGCAATTCCTTGATTTTCAATGAAATAGGTCAGCAATTCAAACTCTTTAAAGCTAAGTTCTACACCCTTTCCATCTATCTGTACGGTATGTGCAGAGCGATCTAAGACAATTCCTCCAGCTTGCATTACATCTGCTGTATCTTCCTCTTGTGCTCTTCTTAATATCGCCCCCACTCTGGCTACTAAAATTTTAGGACTAAATGGCTTAGAAATATATTCATCCACTCCTAGTTCAAAACCTTGAAGCTCATCCCGTTCTCCAGACCTTGCTGTCAACATAATGATAGGAACTTTCGAGTGATCTCGAATTTCCCTACACACTTGCCATCCATCCATTTTCGGCATCATCACATCTAAAATAATCAGTGAAATATCCTTATCTTGATAGAAAATATCCATTGCTTCTATTCCATCTCCTGCTTCTAGAACGAAATACCCCTCCCTCGTCAGGAAATCCTTTACTAGCTTACGCATTCTGCTTTCATCATCTACTACCAATATTTTTTTATTTTCCATCTTATTTGTTCACTCCTACCAATATTCTTCATTATTCTACACTTTTTAGTGACTCTACCATATCAATTTTCTTCAACTTAAAATACATAACAATATTTACAATAAGAGAAAATCCCATTGTAATAAGGAATCCATAGATAAAACTCCATACATTAATTGTTCTTCCAAACATGGCTGAATCAATTTCTACTGTTACAATTACAAACTGATGAAGAATTTTTCCAAGAATCATTCCTACTAATGCTCCAATTAATGTCAGTATAATATTTTCTCTATAAACATATGCAGATACTTCATTGTCATAAAATCCTAATACTTTAATTGTGGCTAATTCTCTTCTTCTCTCTGTAATATTAATGCTATTTAAATTATACAGAACAACAAAAGCTAGCATTCCTGCTGAAATAATTAATACTACTAGGACGATATTCAAACTATCTAGCATATCCTCTACTTGTCCTTCTAATGCAGTAGAATAGCTAATGCTAAGGGTTCCCTCCTCTTTTAGTATCTTCTCTCCTACTTCATTGACTTTTTCTTCCTGACCTTCTTTCATGGAAAAATATACACTGTTATACTGAGGTGATTCGCCATACACAGACTCATAAAGTTCTGAAGTCATAAAAATATAATTTCCCATATAATTCTCACAAATATCGGCTATCTCAACTGTGAAAGTATCATACTCTCCATCTTGGAGCAAAATAGTATCCCCTTTCTTTACACCTAACATGTTTGATAATTTTTCTGTTATTATTACTCCTGTGTCCTGCAATGTATATTCTTTCTTTGTCCTGCGATCTCGAAAAACTACAAATTCTTGAAAT
>JAHLFA010000031.1 GCA_018883985.1 Candidatus Ruminococcus intestinipullorum
AAAAGACAGTTATTGAATATCTTACATGTGATGTATTTATATAATCAGTTAAAAGAACATCCAGAAATGAATTTTTATCCACGCACCTTTATTTTTGGTGCAAAAGCAGCAGCTGGTTATAAGAGAGCAAAACAAACAATTAAGTTGATTAACTCTGTTGCTGATGTGGTAAATAATGACCGCAGTATACATGGAAAAATTAAAGTTGTATTTATAGAAGATTACCGTGTTTCTAATGCAGAATGGTTGTTTGCAGCTGCTGATGTAAGTGAGCAGATTTCTACAGCATCCAAGGAGGCGTCTGGTACTGGAAATATGAAATTTATGCTAAATGGAGCACCTACACTTGGAACAATGGATGGAGCAAATGTGGAAATTGTAGATGAGGTAGGAATGGAAAATGCATTCATTTTTGGGCTAAGTTCAGAGGAAGTTATTCGCTATGAAAACGAAGGTGGATATAATCCAACAGAAATTTACCTTAACGACTGGGAGATTCGAAGGGTTGTAGATCAGTTGGTGGATGGAACATATTCTCAAGGAGATCGTGAAATGTATCGTGATTTGTATAATTCACTTTTAAATACACAGTGTACAGATCGTGCAGATACCTATTTTATTTTAAAGGATTTCCGTTCTTATGCAGAAGCACAAAAACGTGTAGAAGAGGCATATCTTGATCAGGATAGATGGTCAAAAATGGCAATGATAAATACGGCAAGCAGTGGAAAGTTCACTTCTGATAGAACAATCGAGGAGTATGTTCAAGATATTTGGAAACTAGAGAAGGTATGGATTCCAACGGAAGAGGTAGAACAGGAGGCGTAATGATAATTAACACAGGAGAATTATTCATGACAGGTATTATATCAGTTTATATGATTGCTATTCTAGTGGGATTTGGAATAGCAATTGCAGATTATATTCTTAGAGGTATTAGTTTGTATACAATTGCAAAGCGAGAAGGGAGGGAATACCCTTGGCTTGCATTTGTTCCATTTGCAAGAAAATACTTGCAGGGAGAATTGGCAGGTGTGATTGTACTAAAGGATAGGAAGATTAAAAATCCAGGTATTTGGTTAGTTGCAATGCCATTTATAGCAGGAATAGTATCTTCTATTTTCTATGGTATATTATGTGCAATAACATTTGGCATTTTGATTTCTATGGATTATATGGCTACAGATTTTAGTGTAGGCGGTGTATTTGGAATCCTAGTATTGATTTTTATAATGTTAGTTTGGACGCTTGTCTACAATGCAGCATATAAGTTATTATATGTGTTAGTTGATAAACAAATTTTTGGAAAATTTACATCTGAAAATATGGCAGTGATTCATGCAGTTTTGAGTGTATTTCTACCACTATATGAAGTGATTTGTTTATTTGTTATGAGAAATAAAGCGTATAATGCAGATCAGGAGCCTAGTATGGAAGTTCCACTTCCTATTGCACCTCCACCTGTACAGGAATCAGAGGAACATAAAGACGATAAGGACGAGTAAAAATTTTTAGGAGTATCCTATATGGATGCTCCTTATTTTATGGGATTGTACTAGAAAATTTTTTATTACATATACTGCTTATTATGGAGGGTTGTATATGAAAAAAAGAAGTTCAAATCAGAAATTAAAATCTATTGGTTCCTTTGTCCTTATTTTAATTTTATTACCCTATGTTATTACAGTTTTTATTCATGGATTGCATTTTGAAAAAATGGACAAGAATTCTCAAAAGTATGTAATAGTAAAGCTAGAAAATCAGACGGAAGAAAAAAATTTGCAGGAGGTTTCATGGGAGGAGTATTTAATTGGTATATTAGCAAAGGATATGCCAAAGACATATCATAGAGAAGCATTAAAAGCACAGGTTGTGCTAATTCGTTCTAATTTATACGAGCAAAGCAAAGGTGATTTGGAAGATTATATTTTTACAGAGCCGTATCTAAGTACAGAAGAGCTAGAAAGAAAATGGGGGATAGAAAATTTTGAAGAAACTTATAAAAAGTTTTTGGAAGCTGTAGAGGAAACAGGAGAACAGGTATTGTGCTATGAAGGACAAATTGCATGGACACCTTTTCATCAATCCAGTAATGGTATGATTCGTAGTGCAAAGGAAACATTAGGGAGTGATACATATCCATATCTTGTACAAAAAGAATGCCCAAGAGATAAGGAAGCTGAAGCAGAATTACATGCGTATGTATTTGAGTATACAGATATAAAAGAAAAATGTAGAGCATTTCTTGTAGCGGCGGAGGGGGAAGAAGCAGCAAAAAAAGAGCTTACGATAGAAGATTTTGAGATACAAGCAAAAGATTCGGCAGGCTATGTTTCTGCTTTGAGGATTGGTAATACCATTTGTACGGGCGATCAATTTCGGGATGCATTATCCTTATCATCCAGTGATTTTTCCTTGCAGGATGATGATGGAAGATTAAAAATTACAACAACAGGCAATGGTCATGGGCTGGGAATGAGTCAATGGACAGCAAATATAATGGCAGAAGAGGGCAGCAATTATGGAGAAATTTTACAATTTTTTTTCGAAGGAACAGAATTGTTAGAAGGGGGAGAAATATTTTCTAAAGAAGAATAAGGTAGCACTTTTCTGGCAAAAATATAGCCAGAGGTGATGAATATGAATAACAATGAAAAGTCTTCCTTAAAAAGAAAAGGGACAGCAATCGTAGCTGTAATCTGTTTTGTAGCCGTAGTATCAGTTGTTAGCATTTATACACTTAACAATTATAATAGAAATACGGCGGGAGAGCAGCTAGCAAAAGAAAACACAGTAAAAATACAAGGGACGAGCCAAGAAACAAATACGAATGAAATTGTATTGCCACAAGTAGATGAAAGTACAACTACACAACAAGAGGAACATACTACACAAGACAATCTACAAAGTAGCGATACAACACCAACAACAGGGAATGCTAAAGAGGTATATTTTAGCGAGGACAGTGTATTAGACTGGCCAGCAAGTGGGAATGTATTGTTAGGATATAGTATGGATCAAACAGTATATTTTCAAACATTAGATCAGTATAAGTATAATCCAGCAATGATTATTTCTGGTGAGGTTGGAGAGATGATTGGTGCAGCGGCACCAGGAATCGTAACAAATATTGAACAAAACGCACAAACAGGAGTGACTGTTACCTTGGATATGGGGAATGGATATAGTGCAGTTTATGGGCAATTAAAAGATGTGCCATTAGAAATTGGCGATTATTTGGAAAAAGGACATGTGGTAGGATATTTAAATGAACCTACAAAATATTATAGTGTAGAAGGACCAAATTTGTATTTTGAAGTATTGAAGGATGATAGCCCTGTGGATCCTACGCTGTATATGGAATAGTAATCGGGGACGTAGTAAAATTGCATTTTACTACGTCCCCGATTACAATATACCCTGTCCCTTTTTAAAAATTTGCTTGAATGGAATGGTGTATTTCAGGTAAAATGTAGGGGATTGAGGTGAAAGTATGAATTATACATATATTTTGAAATGTGCAGATGGCACGTTTTACACTGGCTGGACAAATAATATTGAGAAAAGGGTTCTAGCACATAATGCTGGACGGGGAGCAAAATATACAAAAGCTCGAAGACCAGTGGAGTTAGTGTATTTAGAGGAGTTTTCTATAAAAGAAGAGGCGATGAGAAGAGAGTATCAAATTAAGCAATTATCTAGACAAGAGAAGATTTATTTAATTGAGAATTATAAAAAAAGACTTTGCCATTAGTATGGCAAAGCCTTCCGAAATCTATATTAATAATTTTCAGCTTTTCTTTCAAAGTAAGCTCTAGGGTGTGCACAAACTGGGCATACTTCTGGAGCTTCTTCACCCATGTAGATAAATCCACAGTTACCGCATTTCCATCCAAGAGGAGCTTCTCCTTTGAATGTTTCTCCATTTTTTAAATGGTCAAGAAGTCTCTGATAACGTTTTTCGTGTGCTTCTTCTACAAGTGCAACTCCTCTAAATTTTTGTGCTAATTCTGTAAAACCTTCTTCTTCAGCTTCCTCAGCCATACGTTTGTACATATCTGTCCATTCATAGTTTTCACCATTAGCAGCGTCAGCAAGATTTTCTTCTACACTGCCAATTCCATGAAATTCTTTAAACCATAATTTTGCATGTTCTTTTTCTTGAGCAGCTGTTTCTTCAAAGATGTTGGCCATCTGCACATATCCTGCTTTTCTGGCAGCAGAGGCATAGTAAGTATATTTATTACGAGCCATAGACTCACCAGCAAATGCATCCATAAGATTTTTTTCAGTTTTTGTTCCAGCATATTTAGACATAATAAGATACCCCCTATAAATAAAATTTGTGCATGGTTAAATGATAATTGTACAAAAGCTTATCTGTACATGCTATACAGATAAGCCTGAAATATTATAAAAAATATAAAGATGTAAAAATATTAACCGAAGTATCTGTTTAATAGGCCTTCGAAAGCTTTTCCGTGACGAGCTTCGTCTCTAGCCATTTCATGAACTGTATCATGAATTGCATCAAGGTTTGCAGCTTTTGCACGTTTTGCAAGATCAAATTTACCAGCTGTAGCACCGTTTTCAGCGTCAACTCTCATTTCAAGGTTTTTCTTTGTGCTGTCAGTTACAACTTCACCTAATAATTCAGCAAATTTTGCAGCATGTTCTGCTTCTTCCCAAGCAGCTTTTTCCCAGTATAAACCGATTTCTGGGTATCCTTCTCTATGAGCAACTCTAGCCATAGCAAGGTACATACCAACTTCTGTACATTCTCCTTCGAAGTTTGCTCTTAAATCAGCAAGGATATCTTCGCTTACTCCCTGAGCAACACCTACAACGTGTTCAGCAGCCCAAGATCTTTCTCCTGTTTGCTCAGCAAATTTTTCAGCTGGAGCGTGGCAAACTGGACATTCAGCTGGAGCAGCTTCTCCTTCATAAACATAACCACAAACTGTACAAACAAATTTCTTCATAGTTAAATTCTCCTTTTCTTAATAAAATAGTATTGGCTGGAAGTAGAAGTACTTCCTAGCAATTTATTTTAATATGAAGCAGTAAATGTTTCATATTAATACATGATTATGACTTTTCAATGCAATTTTTGCATTTTCCATAAAAAGTAACTGAGCTAGACTCAATCATACCATCAAAATTCTTCGAGGCAATATCCTGAAGAGTAGAAACACTGTTCAAATCTATATCTAAATCCAAAATCCTTTCGCAACAAGTACAAAAGAAATGGTGGTGAGGATGAAGATTCGCATCAAACCTGTCTCGCCCATCTGGTGCCGTAATTTTAATAACTTCACCAATATCTGCCAATAAATTTAAATTACGGTAAATTGTACTGAGACTAACATTGGGAAACTCCTTTTTCACATGTGTATAAACATCATCGGCTGTTGGGTGCTCATGTGTCGATACCAGATAGTTTTTGATGGACTCTCTTTGTCTGCTATATTTTAGAGTGGTCAAGTGAATCCTCCTTTAAAACAATAATAGTAATCATTACTATAATTAAACTATAATACACATGCTTCATATTGTCAATTAAAAAATTTTTTTTCTTGGACAATATTATTATAAGCCAAATTATGGAAATAAGAAAGAGAAATCTTTGTGAAGAAAACATAAATTACTTATAAAAAGAAAGGTTAATAAAGTATCTATTTGTAGTGTAATATATTACAGAAACGTTAATAATAAGTAGGGATAAAAAGCAGTGTCGAATAAACAAGAACGAAAGAATAGTAAAATGATTGACAATATATAAGAGGATTGCTATAATGTGAAATGTAACAAAATTAACATTTATGTAATATTTAAAACTTCCTACAAAAGATAAAAAAGAATAAAGGAGGTTTTTAAATGAAGGTAGTATATATGAAACGAAAGTTATTAATTCCTGTAATTGCAGGGGTGATTTTGACTCCAGGGAGCATGTTGACGGTACATGCATCAGAGGAGGTAAAATCGGGAAATGTAATATCAAATATTTCAGAAATTACAGCAACAATATCTGAGCAATATGAAGAGGACATTAAGCAAAGCTTATATTATTATTTGGTAGAGAATCAAGAAGGGGAATATGAGAATCGTGCATTTGCAAAACCGAATGAAAATCCTATTTTGATTCATAGTGAAATGAGTGAAGACAGTGACTGGACAGGGAAATTGTATGCAGATTCTACTGTTACAGTTCTTGAATACACACAAGATTGGGCAAAAATTCGATCAGGAAATGCCGAGGGGTATGTTCCAATTCATACATTATATATGGGAGAAGAAGCGAAAGCTCATTCGTCTGAATATGAGAAGAAACAGATGGTAGTGACAGCGGATGTGTTAAATGTTCGTGCTGGGAATGGAACTGATTTTCAAGTTTTAACTCAGGTTTTAGAGCAGGAAAAATATCCAATGATTAGCGAGCCTACAGCTGGATGGTATCCAATTCAAGTAGATGGTTTAGATGGTTGGGTATCTGGAGAGTATATTTCTGTAGAAACGGTTCTTTCTTATGCGGAAACTAAAGAGGAAGAAGAGGCACGATTAGCTATGGAAGCTGCACAGGCAGAGCAAGCACAAGCAGAGCAAGCACAAGCAGCTGTATCAATTTCAGGACAGAATGGACAAGCAGTTATTGATTTTGCTGTACAATTTATTGGAAATCCTTATGTGTGGGGAGGAACCAGTTTAACAAACGGAGCAGATTGTTCAGGGTTTGTTCAATCTGTATATGCACATTTTGGAATTCAGCTTCCTAGAACAACATGGGATATGGAAAGTGTAGGTATTCCAGTAAGTTATGAAGAAGCATTGCCAGGAGATATTGTATTGTATGACGGGCATGTAGGTTTATATATGGGAGATGGAAATATCGTAAATGCTATGAATGAAGAACAAGGTATTGGGATATGTAGTGCTACTTATGCAAACATTATAACAATAAGAAGAGTTCTGTAAATATATACTGTATTCTAGAATTGTCAGATTTTAGAATACAGTATTTTTATGTTGAAAAAATAAGAAAAATGTAAAATAGAAAAATTTTAAATATGTTAAATAGCAAGATGCACAAATAATAAGGTGTTTAGTAGGCAGTGAAAAAAATAGAGTATAAAATTTATTCACATTGTAAAAAGATGAAAATTGCGAAAAATTAAATATATTTAAAAAGTTATCCACATTATCCACATAGATTTATACAAATTATGTGGATAAATATATGGGAAATAAGAACGGATGTTTTGGATACAAATAATGAAATTGAATATTCCATAAGAAATTAGTATTGACTTTTAAATAGTCAAAAAATATATAAAATAAAAGAACAATTCAGAAAATTCAAGCTTTACATTTTTAATTTTGTCATTGAAATGGTTGATAATTTAAAAAATAGGGATTATAATAAACAGCATGAAAAGTAAAAGGAGGAAGAATGATGGTACCATTTACAAAGGACACAACAATTGGCGAGTTGTTAGTAACATATCCTGAAGCAGCACCAATTTTAATGGAAATAGGGATGCACTGTCTAGGATGTCCATCAGCACAGATGGAAACTTTAGGTGAGGCCGCTATGGTTCATGGAATTGACGCCGATCTTCTGTTAGAGAAAATTAACGCAGCAAGAGCAGCAGGAAAGTAGAAATAGACAAATACCCAGTTTGATTTCTAAAGAGAAACAAGCTGGGTATTTTTTCATTAGATAGAAGCTAATTTTTGAACAGCATCTGCAGAAATTACAACGGTACAATGTTCTTCTAAGAATGCCAAAACAGCATTTGTTGCTTTTTCTAATGTGCCATATTCTGACAACATGTTACAGAATCTGTTGAATTCATTATTGGTATAGTCAGATTGTGTCAATCCAAGAATATAGGTTTCGTTTTCCTTATCAAAATATAAGGTACTTGCTCCACTGTAGGATGAAGAAAGCAGATGACATGCTCGAATGACAAGATCAATATTGCTAAATGAAAATAATCGAACATTAATCGAAGGTGTAGTTTCTTCTGATTCTTTCTTACTAGAGCGAACATCTGCCGCAGCCTCTTTCACCTTATTGAGTAAATCAAAAAACTCTTCTGCACCCTCCAATTTTTCAAGATGTTCTGGAAACATAGGAGAGGAATCTTCACTGTGAGTAAATCTTGAAAATCGGGTATCAAGTTCTTCAGGATCTTCAACTTTTGTAATAATGAGTACAATCGAGCCAGCAGATGATGGAATTGCTTCAATCATCAATGGAGTATCATCGGCTTCGAAACCATAGTCAAAGGATGCTTGCTGCATCATGTCACGGAATAAAGATTTTGCCTTTTCGGAACCATAAGCAAGTTCGCTCAACTTAAGGTGTCGAGCGGCTAAGTCTTCTTGAGTTAAAGTACAACGAATTTGATTATCATTTAGTTTTTCAATTTTCATATAATCACATCCTTACGAATTTGAAATGTTTAAATCATAGTTATTAGGTAGGATAATAATAACATATATCTTTTCATTATTAGTATAAACAAAAAGAAAAAATATGTAAAGGAAAACCAAGAGAGTTTAAAAATCTTTAATAGTTATCAACAAAATGGAAGTACTTATGAACAATAAACACATTGAAAAGAATAAATTCTATCTATTATAATCTAAGTACAAAAGATAGTATTCCTGGATAAATAATCGTTTATACAAAGGAGGGATATGGAAAGGTTAAAACTGGATTCAAAAAGACATTTCTAAAAATATCTTTAAAAGTTCAAATTCTCTGATTCAGAGAAATTTCAAAAGCAAAACGAAAAATAAAGTACGTTCATCTGTGAGTTCATGCTGTCTTTTGTACCGTATAGAATAGGTACGTCACAATTCTTCTTACGGTCTTGCTTATCCAAGGGATTGATTCATTTGAACCCACAGAGAAAGGAGTGGTATATGGAAATCAATGAGAAAGCATATCAAAAACTGTATGAAGAATTAGAGCAGTATGAAAACAAAGGAATATATATTAGTATGGATGGAAGTCCTGCAAGTCCAATGCAAATTGTAGCTGCCCACATGGTAAAGGAAGAGGGGAGTTATATGCGAGATTATATTTTAAATACAGATGGGTACATAGAATCACTAGCATTTGTAAATGTTACAAATTATTAATAGACTTGGAATTCCCTTTTTTAGTCGGACACTTCATGAAAAGTTTCTATATAATTTCTTAAAAATATAAATAGTTAATGACTGCTTGGCTTTACTCGTGATATAATATGTCAGAAGAGGAGGTACGCATGAACGATAGAAAATATAGAGCTACACGTTCTCGTGATATAGAAAGACGACAAAAAAGAAGAGTTAGAAGCAGAAGACGGAAGAAGAGAAAGAATCCAATACTTTGGGTGATTATCTTGCTCATAGCATTTATTGTTATGATGTTTGGGGTTATCCTTATACAGCGATATAGCTCATCTGATGAGAGAGCAGATTTGAATGTATATTATGGTATCAATCGTGAGGATGATTTGGCAGTTATTGTAGATAATCAAGTAATTGGAAAAGCAGAAAGTGGATTATACAGTGCAGGTGGACGTATGATTGACGGTTATCCGTATATTGAATATTCCGTATTAACACAATTTATAAATAAAAGATTTTATTGGGATTTTTATGAAAATCAACTTCTATATACATTACCAGAGGGTACAGTCTATGTTCCTGAAGGGTCAAGCGAGTATACAGAGGTACAAGAGCAAAGAAGTGAGAACTATGTAATATTTGAAGTAGAAGATGAGAAAGCATATGTATCATTGGACTTTATAGCGAAGTATACAAATATAGACTATGTTCTAAATTCAGAGCCAAATAGAGTTATGGTAGTGACTGATTTTGGTGAAAGTATGGTGGGAACTGTGAAAAAAGACACACAAGTACGCTTTCAAGGAGGCGTGAAAAGCCCAATTTTAACACAAGTAGAGAAAGGGCAGGAAGTGACTGTTTTGGAAGATGAAGATGAATGGAAAAAGGTTCGCACAAAAGATGGATTTATTGGATATATAAAGACAAATACTTTGAAAGATGTACGAAGCCGTATCGTAGATCGAGCTGATATAGAGCCTGTATATACGAATATTTCCAAAGATTATACCATTAATATGGCGTGGCACAATATAGGCAATGAAGCAGCGAATAGTTATTTGTCAGATATGCTTACTTCAGTAAAAGGGCTTAATACGATTGCACCAACATGGTTTCATATAGCAGATACAGAGGGCAATTTAGTGTCAATTGCAGATGCGGATTATGTTAGTCAGGCACATGCAGCTAATTTGGAGGTATGGGCAACACTCAGAGATTTCCATGGAGGAATTAGTTCTGCTGAAGAGATTTATGAGGTATTAAGTTATACTTCAAAAAGAGAACGTTTGATTCAGCAGGTTATAGAGGCGTCCATTCAATCGAATATTGATGGAATTAACTTAGATTTTGAACTAATAACAGAGGAATGTGCAAAACACTATCTGCAGTTTGTCAGAGAATTATCTGTACAGTGTCGATTGAATCATTTAGTTTTTTCTATCGATAATTATGTGCCAATGTCATATAATCAATATTACGATTTAGAAGAACAGGCGGCAGTTGCAGATTACGTTGTGATTATGGCGTATGATGAACATACAGATGGCTCTTTGGAGGCGGGTTCTGTTGCATCCTATAATTATGTAAGAGATGGAATTGAAAATGCATTACTTTCTGTTCCAAAGGAAAAGTTGATAGGAGCGGTTCCATTTTATTCACGTTTATGGTTTGAAGACGGAAGTGGTCTGTCAAGTAGATCAATTGGAATGGACGAATCAGTACAGGAAGTGCAGCAGGCGGGTGCCCAGGTTGTTTGGGATGAGGTTACAAAGCAAAACTATGCACAATGGGAAGCTGATGGAGGTAAGTATCAGATTTGGTTAGAGGATAGAGAGTCTATCAGTGAGAAACTTAGTGTAATGAGTAATCATCAGTTAGCAGGAGTAGCTGCTTGGTGTCTTGGTTGGGAAAATTCCGATATTTGGGATATAATTTCTCAATATATGAATTAAGGACATCCCTTCTCTGCATATACTATGGACAGTATATGCAAGAGAGGGGATGTTTTTTTGCCTAATCAAAAAATAAAAAAGAGTCTGGAAAAAAGTGCAAGAATCTTAAAAGAAAAAATTGGGATTTGTATGATTCTTGGAATCCTAGTTGCAGTGATTGCAGCATGCCATATGGCAGGAGAGAGCTTGCAGGAAAGAATGCAAAAGAGGGAAGTGGTGTCACAAGATATAAAGACAATGACAGAAGAAAAGAGTCAAAAACAAAAGAAAGTTGTAATTGATGCTGGCCATGGGGGAGAAGACCCAGGAAAGATAGGAGTGAATGGGGAGAAGGAAAAAGAGATTAATCTTCAAGTAGCATTAAAATTAAAAGAAGTGTTAGAGGAAGAAGGGATTACAGTCGTTCTGACTAGGGACAGTGGTAAAAGACTTGTTGGGTCACAAAGAGGTGATTTACAGGCAAGGGTAGAGGTTATTAATGGGGCAAAGCCTGATTTAGCAGTCAGTATACATCAAAATAGTTACAAACAAGAAAGTGTAAGAGGTGCACAAGTATTTTATTTTACACATTCTGAAAAAGCAAAAGAAGCAGCAGAAATGATTCAGCAAGAATTAAAAAAGATGGATGAAAAGTATGCAAGAGAAAAAAAGGAGAATACTACATATTACATGCTTAAAAATACAAAATATCCAACAGTTATAGTTGAGTGTGGTTTTTTAAGTAATTATGAAGAGAGTAAACTATTATTAGAGGAAGAGTATCAAAGAAAACTAGCAGAAACAATTGGCAGTGGTATTTTGAAATATGTTGAGAGCCAATAGAAAAAATGGTATAATCAAATTTATGGAAACGAAAATAAATAAAATAGATAGGAATCAGATAGACGAGGAACTGATTCAGGAAGCAGGGGTAATCTTAAAGGAAGGTGGACTTGTTGCATTTCCAACGGAAACAGTTTATGGACTGGGAGCAAATGCACTGGACGAGGAGGCAGCCAAGAAGACTTATGCAGCCAAAGGACGCCCTTCAGATAATCCATTAATTGTCCATATTGCAGATTTAGAGGATTTGGATGAAATTGTGGAATCAGTACCTCAAGAAGCAATTCTTTTAGCTCAGCAATTTTGGCCTGGGCCATTGACAATGATTTTTCAAAAGAGTAGTATTGTACCTTATGGTACAACAGGAGGATTGGAAACTGTTGCAGTAAGAATGCCAAAAGATCCAATTGCATTGAAGCTAATTTTAGCCGCTGGTGGATATGTTTCAGCACCAAGTGCGAATACCTCAGGCAGACCAAGTCCTACGGATGCAAAACATGTTTGGAATGATTTAAATGGTAAGATAGATATGATTCTAGATGGAGGCAATGTAGAGATTGGCTTAGAATCTACAATATTAGACATGACAGTCACTCCTCCTATGATTTTACGTCCAGGAGCTATTACAGAAGAGATGTTAGAGGAGGTAATAGGGACTGTCTCTGTGGATAAGTCAATTATGGGAGAGGATACGAATAGTCCACCAAAAGCTCCAGGAATGAAGTATCGCCATTATGCACCTAAAGCAAATTTAATGATTGTGGAGGGAGATTTAAAAGAACAGATTTTTGCAATTCGCCAAATTGCATATGAACGAAGCAGAGAAGGAAAACAGGTTGGAATTATAGCCACAGAAGAGACCGTTGGCTTTTATACAAAAGGAATTATCAAAAACATAGGCTCTAGAGAAAATGAAAAGACAATTGCAAGAAATCTTTATCGAGTGCTTAGGGAGTTTGACGAAGAGGATGTATCTGAGATATACAGTGAATTATTTGCAGTATCAGGTATAGGAAGTGCAATCATGAATCGCTTAGAAAAGGCAGCAGGACACAGCAGGATTCTGGCACATGATATTGTAAAAAAACAGCGTTATAGGAGAATTGTATTTGTAAGCGATAGTGATACATGCAGAGGTCCTATAGCTGCACAGATATTAAAGCAGAAAGATCTAAGACAAGAGTATTGGATTGACTCAAAAGGATTAGTGGTTTTATTTTCTGAACCGATTAATCAAAAGGCAGAGGCTGTGATGAAGAGTAACCAGTTAAGTTTAGAAGGATACACTTCAAAGCCCCTTGTACCAAAAGATTTAAATCCAGATACGTTAATACTGGCTATGGAGCAGAATCAAAAAGATAAGATGTTATCTGAGTATGCAAATCAGGATGGCATATATTTGGAAAATATATATACATTAAATGAGTTTGTAAACGATGATTTAGTGTTGCCAGATCCATATGGGCAGCCATTAACAGCCTATGGCGAGTGTTATGAAAAGATTAATATATTAATAGATAAATTAGTAACTATTTTAAATTCATTTACAGAAGGAGAAGTATAATGTCAAAAGTACAAGTTATGGATCACCCATTAATTCAACACAAAATTAGCTATATAAGAGGAGAGAATGTCGGAACAAAAGAGTTTCGTGAAGTTATTCGTGAAGTTGCGAGTCTAATGTGCTATGAAGCAACAAGAGATTTGAAACTACAGGATGTGAAAATAAAGACTCCAATTTGCGAAACAATTGGAAAAGAGTTAGAAGGTAAGAAACTAGCTGTTGTACCTATTTTAAGAGCAGGACTTGGAATGGTAGATGGAATGTTGTCTATGATTCCAACAGCGAAAGTAGGACATATAGGATTGTATAGAGATCCAGAAACTTTAGAACCAGTAGAATACTATTGTAAGTTGCCATCTGATTGCAGCGAAAGAGAGGTTTTCGTTGTAGATCCAATGTTGGCAACAGGAGGCTCTAGCGTAGCAGCAATTCAAATGTTAAAGGATAAGGGCGTTAAGAATATTCGTTTCTTATGCATTTTAGCTGCACCAGAGGGAGTAGAGAGAATGCAAAAAGAACATCCAGACGTAGATTTATATATTGGTGCATTAGACGAATGTTTGAATGACCATGGCTATATTGTTCCTGGATTGGGAGACGCAGGAGATCGTATTTTTGGTACTATGTAGTTGTTTCGGAGGAAAAAGCTATGTCAAATAAGAGAACTGATTATTTAACATGGGATGAATATTTTATGGGAGTTGCAATGTTATCAGGAATGAGATCGAAGGATCCTAGCACACAGGTGGGCTGTTGCATTGTAAGTCAAGATCATAAAATATTGTCTATGGGATACAACGGATTTCCTACAGGTTGTTCAGATGATGAGTTCCCATGGGAGAGAGAAGGAGATGATCCCCTAGAAACAAAATATATTTATTCGACACACAGTGAGCTAAATGCTATTTTAAATTATAGTGGAGGCAGTCTTGCTGGCTCAAAGCTTTATGTTACTTTATTCCCATGCAATGAATGTGCGAAAGCAATTATTCAATCAGGAATTAAAGAAGTTATTTATGATAGTGATAAATATGCAGATACGCCAAGTGTGAAAGCATCTAAACGTATGATGGATGCAGCAGGAGTTACGTATCACCAATATAAACAAACAGATAGAACAATAAAAATTCAATTATAGATAGTATAAAATAGCCGTTGATTACATACATATATCATATAAAATTTAGGAGTGATATTGTATGAAAAGAAAGTCAACGGCTATAATCTTGCATTTTTTGATTCGTGCTGTTTTGGGAATGGCACTGATTTTTTTTATTAATAATTATATTCTTTTGGAAGAAGATTCATGGCAGGTAGGGATGAACCTTTTGTCATTTTTAACTTCAGGTTCATTAGGGATACCAGGAGTCTGTATGTTATATGGGATTATTATCTATCAAAATATTGGATTAATATAGAACGAAATTGTTAATATTTCCACATAAAATCAAGAAAAAAAACAATTGACAACATAAGAAAGAATCAATATAATAGGGTCGTAAAAAGCAGTGTCTATTATGAGTATGCAGCGAGGGATATTTGGATAAAAAGTGCGAGTATGCAGAAAATAAAGATGCTTTTTTATGCGCAAAATATACTTACTTTTTTTCAGGTTTAAGTAAGTAGAAATGAAAAAGGAGAGAAAAATATGAAACAGTACAAGAGAATTCTTGCAATTTTGCTAGCTGGAGCCATGACATTTTCACTAGCAGCTTGTGGTAGTAATGAAAAAACAGAGTCTAATAGCAACGAAGACAAAGTTGCAATAGATGATGATGGATATATTGTAAAAGCAACAAATGCAGATGCAAAGTCAAAGGATAATGATTTAGTAATCGCAATTGAAGGGACAATCTCTTCTATGGACCCTGCGAATATTCCAGATACAAATGCTATTTCTGCAACTAGAGGATGTTATGAATCTCTTGTAAAATTTGATGAAAACCAACAAGTTGTTGGATTATTGGCAGAAGATTTTGAAGTATCAGAAGATTCTATGGTATATACATTTCATTTAAGAGAAGGTGTGAAATTCCACGATGGAACTGATTTTAATGCGGCTGCAGTAAAAGCAAACTACGATCGTGTTTTAGATAAGAATAATAACCTTCGTATGAGAAGAACTTACGTGAAAACAGAGTCTGATGGAACAGAGATTTTCCGTGTGGCAAGTGTAGAAACTCCAGATGACTATACAGTAGTATTTACTTTATCAGAACCATGGTCACCATTCTTGAACCGTTTGACACAGTTCGCAATTATCAGTCCAGCAGCTTTAGAGCAATATGGCAATAATATTATGAACAATCCAGTAGGAACAGGTCCTTTCGTGTGTACAGAATGGAGCGAAGGAGATCAGACAAGCTTTGAACGTTTTGATGGTTACTGGGGAGAACAACCAGGAGTAGATACTGTTGTAATTAAGGAAGTTCCTGAAGCTGGAACACGTACAGCTATGTTACAAACAGGAGAAGCTGATTTCGTTTACCCAACAGCATCTGACCAGATTCAGGCAATTCAAGAAGCAGATGATGTAAACATTATGGCAACAGATTCTAACATCTTTAGATATGTAACATTAAATGCAAATCTTCCAGAGCTTTCTGATGTAAGAGTACGTCAGGCTATGAACTATGCAATTGATAAAGATGCATACAATACATTAATGTATTCTGGTTATGGAAAAGAAGCAACTTCTTGTGTACCAGATAGTATTCCAGGATATGAAGAGCAGGAAGCATATGCATATAATATTGAAAAAGCAAAAGAACTGTTAAAAGAAGCTGGATATGAAGATGGATTTAGCTTGACATTGTGGGGAGATAACATCACACAGGAAATCAAGGGTATGACATTTGTAAAACAGCAGTTAGAACAAATTGGAATTCAGGTAGAAGTTGTACCAATGGAACCAGCTACATTAACAGATAAGATTTATGTAGAACCAGAAGAAACAGAGTTGAACATGTGGTATGTAAACTGGTCAGCATCTGACTTTACAATGGATGGATCTCTTCGCTCTATTCTTTACAGCCAGATGGCACCTCCAGTAAGTGCAAATACAGCATACTATAATAATGAAGAAGTAGATGCATTATTGGATGCAGGATTAAAGACTGCAAATTTAGAAGAGCAGGCTGAGATTTACAGCAAGGCACAACAACAGATTTGGGAGGATGCACCATGGTTATTCCTTGGAAATGATTGCATCATTTATTCACAGAAAGCATATCTCTCAGGGGTAACCATTTCACCAGACGGAGCATTTGATTTTACAAAGGCTACTTTGGAACAATAAGAAAATGGCGAAATACTAGAGATTAAACAAGTTTGAAAGAGAACTGCCATTTTTAGAATCTGTCTATTTACAGATAAAATGGCAGTTTTTTATTGATAAGGAGGTTAAAATGGCACGCTATTGCTTAAAACGTATTTTGAGTACAATTCCATTAGTGTTGGTCATCTCATTTTTGATTTTTATGTTTATTCATATGATTCCAGGCGATCCAGCAAGACAAATTGCAGGAAAGGATGCTACAAAGGCCGAAGTAGAAACTGTGCGTGAGCAGTTGGGACTAAATGACCCATTGCTAAAACAGTATGGGGACTACATGAAGGGATTATTGACTGGTGATTTGGGTATGTCCATTAAAAATGGAAAAACAGTTGTAGAAACAATTGGACCAAGATTACAGCCAACACTTATGTTGACATTATCATCTATTGCATGGGCAGCATTGATAGGAATTTCAATTGGTATTATTTCTGCCGTATTTCAAGGAAAGGCATTAGATTACATAGGGATGCTTATTGCAATTTCGGGTATATCCGTTCCAGGATTTTGGTTAGGACTGGAGTTGATTCAAGGATTTTCTGTTGGATTAGGATTATTGCCAACAGGAGGATTGGACAGCTGGCAAAGTTATATTTTACCTTCCTTGACAATGGGAGCAGGTGTTATGGCAGTATTAGCCAGATTTACAAGATCTAGTATGTTGGAAACTTTAAGAGAAGATTATGTGCGTACTGCACGGGCAAAAGGATTGGCTGAAAATCTTGTAGTAATGCGTCATGCCTTTAAAAATTCTTCCATTGATATTATCACAGTAACAGGTCTTCAAATAGGTGGATTACTTTCTGGTTCTGTTATGGCAGAAACTGTTTTTTCAATACCAGGATTGGGACGTCTTTTGGTAGATTCTATTAATTTCCGTGATTATAAAGTGGTACAGGCATTATTATTATTCTTTGCAGTAGAGTATATTGTCATCAATTTGATTGTAGACTTACTGTATGGTGTAATTAACCCGAAAGTACGTTATGAGTAGGAGGAAACACATGACAAAAATAAATACAACCGTACAAAATAATAACGCACAGATGTCTGCTGAAGAACTTCCAAAGGCACAAAGCAGATGGAAAGCATTTTTGAAAAAGTTTTTGAAACGAAAAACAGCGGTAGTGTCTTTTCTATTTATTGTATTCATTATATTAATGGCAATTATTGCACCATATATTGTTCCTTATGATCCTAGTCAGGCAGATTATTCAAACCTGCTTCAAGGACCAAATGGTACACACTTTTGGGGAACAGATGAGTATGGTAGAGATGTATTTAGTCGATTAATGGTAGGTGCTAGATTATCATTATCTAGTGCGTTGATAGCAACAGTAATTGGTACAGCTATTGGAGTTGTGCTTGGATTGATTGCAGGGTTTTATGGTGGAATTATAGATTCACTTATTATGAGATGTTGTGATGTATTATTTGCTTTTCCAGACATTTTGCTTGCGATTGCTGTCGTAGCGATTATTGGACCAGGTATGGTCAATGTTATGATTGCTGTTGCAGTATTTACAGTACCATCATTTGCCCGAATTATACGAAGTGCAACATTATCTGTAAAAGAGTCTTTATATGTAGAGGTAGCACGTTCCTTAGGATGTAAAAATGGAAGAATTCTATTTGTACATATCTTTCCTGGAACAGTGCAGTCTTTGATTGTTAACTTTACAATGAGAGTAGGTACAGCGATATTAGCAGCCTCTTCTTTGAGCTTTTTAGGATTTGGCGCAAATGTAACGGAACCTGATTGGGGTGCTATGCTTTCTCAGGGACGAAATTATCTAAATACAGCACCACATATGGTATTATTCCCTGGTGTCTTGATTTTCCTAACAGTTCTTGCATTCAATCTTTTAGGAGATGGATTGAGAGATACTTTGGATCCAAAGATGAACTAGGAGGAGAAGGATAATGGCAGAAAAATTATTAGAGGTAAAAAATTTACGAACAGAATTCAAAAGAGATAAGACTTGGGTTACAGCAGTAAATCATGTATCTTTCTCAATTGATAAAGGTGAAATTTTAGGATTAGTAGGAGAATCTGGTTGTGGAAAGTCCGTTACATCTCTTTCCTTGATGAAGTTATTAAGTCCAATTAATAGCCGTATTTCAGATGGAGAAGTCTTGATTAATGGAAAAGATATTTTGAAAATGGATAAGAAAGAGATTCGAAAGATTAGAGGTCATGAAATCTCTATGATTTTCCAAGAGCCTATGAATTCTCTAAATCCTTGTATGAAAATAGGAAAACAAATTGTAGAAGCAATTTTACTACATAATGATATTAAAAAAGAAGAGGCTTATGAAAGAGCAGCAGAGGTATTACGACTTGTTGGAATTCCTGAGCCAGATGTAACATTAAAGAGTTATCCTCATCAACTTTCTGGTGGTATGTGTCAGAGAGTTATGATTGCTATGGCTATGTCTTGTGAACCAGAGTTGTTAATTGCAGATGAGCCTACAACAGCGTTGGATGTTACAATTCAAGCTCAGATTTTGGAGCTTATGGAAGAAATTAGAGAAAAGAAAAACACAGGAATTTTGATGATTACACATGATTTAGGTGTTGTTGCAGAAATGTGTTCTCGTGTAATTGTAATGTATGCAGGACGTATTGTAGAGGAGGCGCCAGTACAAGAGTTATTTGCGTCACCAAAGCATCCATATACACAAGGATTAATTGCCTCTGTACCAAAATTAGGAAGTGGTGAAGAATCATTGCCATCTATTCCAGGTAGTGTTCCAGATTTAGCAGTGATGCCACAGGGGTGTAAGTTTGCACCAAGATGTAAATATGCGATGGAAATTTGCCACGAGCAAGAACCTGAGCTTCTAACAGATGAGAGCGGCGTGCATAAATGCAGATGCCATCTGATGAATCAAAAAGAACAGGAGGCACAAAACGTATGAGTGAAGCATTAATATCTGTAAAAGATCTTGTCAAAACATTCTCTGCAAATAAAGGGATGTTTGGAAAGAAAAAGGTAGTACATGCAGTAAATGATGTATCCTTTGATATTATGCCAGGTGAAACATTTTCTCTTGTAGGAGAATCTGGTTGTGGAAAATCAACTACTGGACGTTTGATTGACCACTTGTTAACTCCAGATTCTGGGGAGATTTGGTTTCAGGGAAAGGATATTTCAAAATTAAGTGAAAAAGAGATGCGTCCACTGCGTTCTGATATTCAAATGGTATTTCAAAATCCTTATGCTTCTTTAAATCCAAGAATGAAGATTCAGGATTTGATTGGAGAACCATTGTTGATTCATACAAATATGACAGCAGGGGAGCGTTTAAAAAAGGTTCATGAGCTTTTAGAAGTAGTTGGATTAAGTGCTTCACATGGAGAACGTTATCCACATGAATTCTCAGGTGGTCAGCGTCAGCGTATTGGAATTGCAAGGGCATTAACAGTACAGCCAAAATTAATTATCGCAGATGAACCAGTATCGGCACTTGATGTTTCGATTCAAGCACAAGTTTTGAGTCTATTGCAAAGACTTCAGAAAGAATATAATCTTACATATTTGTTTATTTCTCACGATTTAAGTGTTGTGGAAATGATATCAGATAGAATTGCAGTTATGTATTTGGGAACAATTGTGGAAACAGCATCTAAACAGGAGCTTTACGCAAATCCAAAACATCCTTATACAAGAGCTTTATTGTCAGCAGTGCCAATTCCTGATCCAGAGCATAAAAAGGATAGAATCCTTTTAAATGGAGATTTGCCAAGTCCAACAAATCCTCCAAAAGGATGTTTATTCCATACACGTTGTCCATATTGTACAGAGAAATGTCGTATAGAAAGACCAAAGGCACAGACGATTGGAGAGGGACATATTGTGAAGTGTCATTATCCAGGTATTACAGCGTCATAAAATAATGATTCAGGTATGTTTACATAAGATACAGAAGATGGTATATTGATTCTGCTAGAAACATTTCATGTAAAACGAATCTAACATATGACAGGAGAGCGGAATATGATTCAGTTAGTAAACAGACAGGAAAATGGAATAAAGGTTTCTTTTGTAAAAAAAGAGAGGCTTGAGGAGATTCAAAAGTCGGGGGGACTTTCAGAGACATTTAAGGCAGATTATTTGGAAGCATTATGGCTAACAAATGAGCAGAATGAGTTCACTTTATACATAGGAATTGGTGAAGAAGACTTAGACTGCATTCAACGAAAGGAGATTGCAGCAAAAGCAGTAAAATTATGTAAAGAGAAAGAACTTCATAAAGTTTCTATTGATATTACTGATATAATTAATCAGTATTCTGCACAGGCAGTGTTTGACCTTGCAGAAGGGGCAATTTTGGGACAATACAATCAAAGAATATTCAAAGACAATCAGAGTTCTAAAATGGAAATAGAATTCTGCAACTATAATGAAGAAGTACAGGAACAAGTTAGAGCATATATGAATGATGCTATTTCTATTGCTGAGGGGATTTGTTTTGCCAGAGATATGGTAAATCTTCCAGCAAATAGATTACGTCCAAGGGATTTTGCACAGGAAATATGTGATTTTGTAAAAGATACTTCTATCGAAACAGAAGTAATTTATGAAGAAAAACTTAGAGAAATGGGAATGGATGCACTGCTAAGTGTTGGTGAAAGCAGTCAGTATCCACCATGTATGCTAGTTATGCGATATAAAGGAGATCCAAGTAGTAATCGTATTACTGGATTGGTTGGAAAGGGAGTTACTGTAGATACAGGTGGGTACTGCTTGAAACCATCGAATTCTATGCTGGGAATTAAAGGAGATATGGCAGGAGGAGCAGCCGTTTCAGCAGCATTGTATGCATTGGCTAAGAACCAAGTAAAAACCAATGCTGTAGCAGTAATTCCAATGTGTGAAAATCGAATATCTTCTGGTAGTATGCTGCCAGGTGATGTAATTCGTTCTTATTCAGGTAAGACGATTGAGATTATAAATACCGATGCGGAAGGTCGCTTGATTCTTGCAGATGCTGTTTCATATGCAGTAAAAGATGAAGGCGTAACAGAAATTTTAGATATTGCAACATTGACTGGTGCCGTAGTAAATATGCTCGGATTCTCTATTGGTGGTGCTATTAGTGATGATGATAAATGGTTTGATGAATTCTACAAGGCATATCAAAAATCAGGAGAACGTTATTGGCGTCTTCCATTTTATAAAGAGCATGAGAAGATGATTGAAAGTAAGATTGCAGATATTAAAAATTTAGGAGAGAGTCATTGTGGAACTATTACAGCAGGCTTGTTCATTCGTGCATTTGCAAAGGAGCGTCCATGGCTTCATTTGGATATCGCAGGAACTGCTTGGGTAGAACCTCCTATTTTTGAATTCCAAACAAAAGGGGCTACAGGGGCAGGAGTATCATCTATTTATCATTTATGCAATAGAGAAGATTAAGGTATAGTACAGCAGAAGGATGGAACATACAGATGGGACATATATTTTTAGAAAAAAATAGAGAGAGAATTCAGGCTGCTTATCAAAAACGAAAAGAGCAATTTCCTAAAATTTTTGAAGAGGCAGAACGTTATTTTAGTACAAAAGAGGAAGAAGTAGTTCTTGCTTTCCAATACTTATATAGTTTTATGCCATATAGTGATATTGGAAATTATTCCGTGGAAGTGTTTGCTGATTATGCAGAGCATAGCGTATTTTTATGGAAAAATGATGAATCAGTTCGAGAACTTCCAGAAGAAATTTTCTTGAACTATGTGTTATATCATAGGGTTAATGAGGAAGAAATTGCACCTTGCAGAAACTTTTTTTACAATCAGATGCAAGGGGAAATTTCTCAAAATGATAAAGTTGAGGCTGTAAAGGATATTAATTATTGGTGTGCCAAAGAGGCATCTTATCATTGTACAGATGAGAGAACACTAGCGGCAATTACTGTTTTTCGTAGAGGAAATGGTAGATGTGGAGAAGAATCTACATTTACTGTAAATGCAATGCGAAGTATGGGAATTCCTGCACGTCAAGTATACGCACCAAGATGGTCCCATTGTGATGATAATCATGCATGGGTAGAAGTATGGATTGACGGAGTATGGTACTTTACTGGAGCATGTGAGCCAGAAGAAATTTTAAATCGAGGGTGGTTTACAAATGCATCTTCTCGAGCGATGATGGTACATTCTCGATTATTTGATACAGAAATTCCAAAGGGCAGCACTGTGATTGGAATGGATGGAATGGTGATGATGCTAAATGAGTTAGATCGTTATGCCCAAACAGATACGCTAGAGGTACAAGTGGTTCGTGAAGATGGAAGTTTCGCTCAGGGTGTAGAAGTATTTTTTGAGGTCGTAAATTATTCAGAATTTTCACCAATTGCTGAATGTAAGACAGATGAGTATGGAAAAGCACAATTAAAGACAGGACTTGGAAGTTTGCACATTCATGCAAGAGATGGAAAAACTTATGCCGAAGCAGTTGTAGACGTTCGTAATACAAAGTCAGTGACAGTATGTTTGAAAGAACAGGTAGTAGAAGAGGGATGGAAGTCATATGATATGACAGCACCTGTAGATACCCCAGTAAACCCTGGAATGCCTACACCACAGCAAAAGGAAATTGGAAAGAAACGTTTGCAAGAAGCAGAGGAGAAGCGTCTTAGAAAAATTTCAGATTGGGTACATCCAGATAGAGAAGTATTTCTTCAAAAGGAAGAATATCATGCACTTAGAGAAGAGATGCTTGCCTGCTTAACAGAAAAAGACCAAACAGATTTACGTGCAGATGTTTTGGAAGAACATTTACAATATGCCATCCCATTTGCAGAAGAAATGGAGCATCCAATTTTTGTTCAGTATGTATTAAATCCTAGAGTTGAGGATGAGGTATTAGGAAGATATCGTAAAGAAATTTCAGATGCATTTACGCAACAGGAAATAGAAGAGTTCAAAGAGAACCCATCATATATTTGGGATTATATTTCTAAAAATATCAAAGAAAGCTTTGAAAATGAGAGAGCTAGTGTAATAACAACACCTGCAGCATCACTTCGTCTTGGTGTGGCTAGCAGACGTTCTCAAAAAGTTCTTTTTGTTGCAATTGCCAGAACATTTGGAATACCAGCTCGATTAAATCCACAGGATCAGTCTATGGAATACTATAAAGATGGTATTTTTATTCCAGTGGAGGCTGAAGCAGAGAAAAGTTGCAAGCTGATTTTAACAGAGCAGGGAGATATTGCATGGAAATATTTCCAAAATTGGAGTATTGCACGCTTTGTAGATGGAAATTACATATCTTTAAAATTAGCAGATGAGGTTTGGGAGAATCAAAAGCTAGAAATTGCACTAGAGCAGGGGCAGTATCGAATTTTGACTTCTAATCGTTTGCCAAATGGAAATATTTTTGTATTCCAATATGAGTTTGAGATTCATAAAGGGGAAACAAAGGAAATCCAAATGAAGCTAAGAGAAGCCATTTTATCAGATATGCTGCATAGTTATGCAATTCCTGAATTTGATTTATATACAGAAGATGGTGTTGCTGTGAAAGCATCCAAATTAACAGAGGATGGAAAGCATATCATGATGTTCCTAGAAGAAGGAAAAGAGCCTACAGAGCATATTTTAAATGAAATGTTAGAACAAGAGTCTATTTTCCAAAACTATGATTCACAAATACTTTTTGTTGTTCGTAGTAAAAGTGCTTTGGAGGATAGAACAATATCAAAAGCATTGCGAGCATTTTCAAATATTAAAATTTATTATGATGATTTTACAGAAAATGTCAATATGCTAGGAAGGCGTATGTATGTGGATCATGAGAAATTACCACTTATTCTTGTGACCGATGGAGCATTAAATGGAATTTATGCAACAAGTGGCTATAATGTAGGAACTGGCGAGATGCTTTTAAGAGTTTTAGAAGCATAAAATAAATGCCGAGTAACGGGAAAATTGAATTTCCTGTGTACTCGGCTATTTTAATTTTGTAAGCTTTTCACAAAAAATTGCAATTTAGCAAATCTATATAGACAAGTAAACAAGGTAAGGTTATAATCAAGCTACACAGCAGATATTCTATATGCTGTAGTATTCAATTCATTTTTTCAAGCTGTATTCACAGCACTATTTTCAAAAACATCATTGATATAAGAAGAATAGGAGGGATTTGTTGTATCAAAAGAATTTTGTTATTTGTGATGAAGAGCCTTTATATGCAAAAAATTTAATGGAGATGATTCAAAGTCGAAAAGAGCTAGGATTCCAGATGCAAGTATTTCACCAGTTTGAGCAATTAGAAAAATTTGCATCGCAAAAGCCAATTCAAATTTTACTGATTGGGGAGGCATATCCCAAGGAAGCACGTATGAGAATTGAAGCAAAGGAAAAATTTATTTTGGTAAAAGGGGAGAATCGAATTTTAGGTGAGGGAGAACACGAGATATATAAGTATCAATCTGTTGATAAGATTCTTTCTAAAATTCTTGAATTTTCAATGGAAAACAATTCAATTGCAGGTAAGGTTGTTCAAAAAAAGCAACGGAAATTAATAGGAATCTATTCACCAATTCATAGGATAGGTAAGACAAAATTTGCATTGGAGATGGGAAAGGAGTTGGCAGGAAAATCGCCTGTTTTGTATTTGAATTTGGAGGAATATGCTGGAGGAGCATGTTATTTTTCGCAGGAACAGGAAAAGGATTTAGGGGACTTATTATATTATGTACGGCATGAAACGGGAAATTTAGGATTAAAAATTCGCACAATGGCAGAACAAATGGGAGAATTAGATTATATTCGGCCTATGTCAGTAGTGCAGGATTTACAGTCTATAAGCACAGAAGAATGGTTGGAGCTTTTTAAACAAGTAATGGAGAAGTGTGTCTATGAAGTATTGATTTTGGACTTAGGAGATAGTGTTCAGGGCTTATATGAAATTTTAAATACATGTGACACAGTTTACACTCCTTATATAGATGAACCCGCAGCAAAGGCAAAGCTTATGCAGTATACAGAAAATTTACGTAAGACAGGCTATGAGTCGATACTAGAGCATACAATTCAAAAGCCTGTACGAACAAAAAATGGTGGTACAGCAGTATGAGAGATATAGAGAACTTATACCATCGAGTCATAGAAAAGATGGATATGAATCAGGAGATGGAAGATGAGTCTTTGTTAGAGTTAATTCATGAGGTTTTGGAGGAGGAAGCTTATCAATCCTACATGCCATTGCAAGAAAAGATTAAAATTAGCAGAGATTTATTTAATGCATTTCGTAAATTAGATATTCTTCAAGAATTAATAGAAGATGAATCTATTACGGAGATTATGATTAATGGAACAGAGAATATTTTTATAGAGAGGGAGGGAAAAATTTATCAATCAGATAAGAGATTTGTGTCGGTTACAAAATTAGAAGATGTGATTCAGCAGATTGCAGCTGGTGCAAATCGATATGTAAATGAGGCATCGCCAATTGTGGATGCTCGCTTAGAGGATGGTTCTCGTGTAAACGTGGTATTAAAGCCCGTTGCCTTAAATGGACCAATTATGACAATTCGTAAATTCCCAAAAGAAGCTGTGACTATGGAACAGTTAATCCAATGGGGAAGTATTAGCAGAGAAGCTGTTACATTTCTAAAAGCACTTGTAGAAGCCAAGTACAATATTTTTGTAAGTGGGGGAACAGGGTCTGGAAAAACAACATTTCTAAATGCATTATCGAATTTTATACCCAAAGACGAAAGAATTATTACAATTGAAGATAACGCAGAGCTGCAAATAAAAGGGGTTCCCAATTTGGTTAGATTAGAATCAAGAAATGCAAATTTAGAGGGTAAGGGAGCAGTGACAATCAGAGATTTGATTAAGTCAGCACTTAGAATGCGTCCAACAAGAATTTTAGTAGGAGAAGTGCGTGGGGATGAAACGGTGGATATGATTTCTTCCGCTATGCTGAATGGACATAGTGGTTCCATGTCCACAGGTCATGCAAATAGTCCGCAGGATATGGTATATAGGCTTCAGACAATGATGTTAATGGGCATAGATTTACCACTTGCGGCAATTCAACAGCAAGTATCTTCAGCACTGGATATTATTGTTCATTTAGGAAGACTTCGTGATAAAAGCAGGAAGGTATTAGAAATTGTTGAGGTATTAGGGTGTGAAGATGGAAAAATACAATTACAAAGTTTGTATAAATACCAAGAGGAGGGAATGGAAGATGGAATACTTAAAGGCAATCTTATGAAGGTGGGTTCTCTTCAACAACAAGAAAAATTGTTGGCAGCAGGATATACAGAAGAGGGAGTATATTCTGGCAGTTTGCAAAGGTAGTGTATGGGTAGGAAGTATTGCATATTTATTTTATAACCATTGGGCAGCCTGTATTTTGCTTTTGCCAATGTTATACCTATATCTTCGAGGGTGGTATCAAGAGTGTACACGAAAAAAGGAGCAGCTGTTTCGAGAACAATTCAAGGAAGGTATTCAAGCAATGTTGACAGCCTTAAATGTTGGATATTCTGTGGAAAATGCGATACATGAGGCAAAAAAGGATATGTGTGCTTTGTATAAGAAAAAGAATCGAATGATGAAAGAGCTGGATATAATGACGCATCAATTGGAAGTAAATTTGTCAGTAGAAGAAGTTTTATTGCAGTTTGCGTCTAGGGTACATTCTGAAGATGTGGAGAATTTTGTTAAGGTTTTTTCCATAGCAAAGAGAATGGGTGGGAACAGTATTGAAATTATCCAAAATGCCGTAGATATTATCGGAGAAAAAACCGAGGTAGAAAGGGAGATACAGACAATACTAGCCTCAAAGAAGCTAGAATTTCAAATTATGTGCGTAATTCCATTCTGTATCATTTTTTATATGAGAAGTGCGTTTCCTGAATTTATGTCTGTATTATATGGAAATTTTATTGGGGTTATCTTTATGACAATTTGTTTGCTCCTTTATATGGCAGCGTATAATATTGGCAAAAAAATTGTGCAAATTGAAGTATAGAAATAGAGGATAGGACATGGTTAAACAGGTATATAAGCGTGCAATTTACATTTTGATTGGAACAATTTTTCTATCTATTGTCGTATATTGTGTTGATAATTGCAGAAAAATTCCTCAGAACAAAAAAGGGGAAAGTATCTTAAAAAGAGAATCTCAAGGCAAGGGGAGCAGAGAGGAAGAGTTGATTATAGAATTTGATGGGAAACATTCTGCAATTGATGTAGAAATTAAAGAGCAGCAATACAGCAAAGAGGAAATACAAGAAGTATTTGAACAAGCAAAAAAAGAAATAGAACAATTAATCTTAGGGAAAAATGAAAGTTTAGAGGAGGTACGAAGCAATCTTAACTTAATAAAAGTAATGCCAGATTCGGGAATTGAGGTTTCATGGGAGCTAGATTCTTATGATGTACTTCAAATAACAGGGGAGCTTAGAACGGAGAATTTACAAGACGAAGGAACATTGGTTAAATTAAAAGCTTTGTTTACATATGGACAAGAGAAAGCAGAGCATCAATTTTATGCACATGTATACCCACCTAAGATAACAGATTCAGAGCAGCTATTACAAAGTGTGAAAAGACAATTACAGCAGGCAGATTCGGAAACAAAAGAGGGAGAATATCTTGCTCTCCCAACGCAGTTAGATGGAAAGAAGATTTCTTGGCATTACAAAAAAGATATGCGTGCATTTGGATTATTTTTTTTAGGTGTTGTTTTAGCTGGCCTTACTGTTGCATTGGAAAAACAAAAACAAATAAATGAAAAAAAAGAAAGGGAAGTACAGCTTTCAAGAGATTATCCACAGGTCATTAGTACATTTAATTTATATTTAGGTGCAGGAATTCCAGTAAGAAAAGCATGGTTTCAGATGGCAATTACAGCACAGGGAGCGAATCAAGGCAGGTATGTCTACGAGGAAATGGCGTATACCATGTACGAAATGCAAAATGGTGCATCAGAAAAAGAATGTTATGAACATTTTGGAAAACGTTGTCAAGTGGCATCGTATCGAAAGTTAGGCATGTTACTGTCACAAAATTTGAGAAAAGGAACAAAAGGATTATCACAGATTTTGCAAAAGGAGGCTGCAATTGCCTTTGAGGAAAGAAAGGGAATTGCAAAACGATTAGGAGAAGAAGCAGGAACAAAGCTATTAGGACCTATGTTTTTAATGTTAGGAATTGTGTTAATTATTATTATTGTACCAGCGTTCTTCTCAATTCAAATTTAGATTTTTTATAGAGGAGGTTTGGAATATGAGGAAATTTTGGGATGCCATAGAGTATAGAATTGAAAGATTTACTTTAGAAATGCAGCAAGAAACAGGATTGTCTGTGGTAGAAATGATTTTAATATTGGTAGTAATTATTGCATTAGTTTTAATATTTAAGACGCAGCTTATTAGTTTGGTAAACTCTATTTTTGAGAAGATTACCAGTGAAAGTGCAGGGATATAATTTGGAAAACCGTGCAAAGAGGGGCGAGGTTACTGTATTTTTAAGTTTAGTTTTTATTCTGCTTGTATCATTTATAACAGCCATGATAAGCAGTGCATCATTACAGGTTTCTAAGAATCAAAAACGATTGCTGGCTGATCAGGCAATGTATTCACTTTTTGGGGAATACCAGATAGAGTTGTTAAAGGAGTATGGAATTTTTGCAATAGAGGGAAGCTATGAAAGTGGGAATTTTAAAGAAGAGAATTTGATTGAAAGAATGCAGTATTATGGTTTGTCTGGAATACAAACAGAAATTACAGACTTACAATTATTAACAGATTCTAAAGGTGCAGTATTTAGAGAGGCAGTAATTTGTTATATGGAGAATCGGTATGGCCTAGATTTGGTACGAGATTTACTAAATACTGCACAGCAATGGGAGGAACAAGAAATACAAGGTGAGAAGGTAGAGGATGAGGAGGAAAAAAATTCGAGTATTTTAGAGGATGAGCTAACGGAGAATGAGGTGTCACTTCCAGTCGAAGGCAATCCTTTGGTACAAATAGAGTCCATAAAAAAGACAGGAATTTTAAGGCTTGTTATGCCAAAGGATATGTCCGTATCAGAAAAAGGAATACGAAGTGAAGAACAGGTGTCCAATAGACAGCTTATAAGTGGTCGAGGGAGTTTTCCTAGTAGAGTAGATATAGATAATATAGCAGGGAAATTATTATTTCATGAATTTATTTTGGATCGATTTCAGAATGCAACAGAGGAGTTAAGTGAAAAAAGGACACTGGCATATGAGGCAGAATATATTTTGGCAGGGAAGGAGAGTGATGTGCAAAATTTAGAGGTTGTTGTAAAAAAGATTTTATTAATACGAACAGGACTAAATTATGCATATCTCTTACAAGATACTACAAAACAGGCAGAAGCAGAAGCACTTGCTCTTACACTAACTACTTTAATTGGAATCCCTGTAATAGAAAAATTAGTTACGCAAGCATTACTGGCAGCATGGGCATTTGGAGAAGGAATCATGGATGTTCGTTGCTTGATGGGGGGAAAGAAAGTGGCACTGATAAAAAATTCTGAAAGTTGGCAGTTGTCCTTGTCATCTCTATTAAAATTAGGAACAGAGGAGGATTCACTGGAAGGGGAGGACACACAAGGTGGCATTGGCTATAAGGATTATTTGAGAATGTTATTCTTTTTGGCAAATAAAGATGAAATTTCTATGCGTACATTAGACCGAATAGAAGAAAATATGAAATATGAGAAAGATAAAAAATTCTTTCGTACAGATGCTTGTGTTCTAAAGATAAAAACGAAGAATAAAGCTGAAATATATCAGGGATTTACATACGAGTTTCCACTGTATTTTGGATATGAACAATAAAGGAAACCTTTTGAATCCGTTACAGATGTCCTTCTTTTTATCACATGATAAGAATTTTTAGAAAGGAAGAAAAGGATGACAATAACAAATACAAGATGGAAGAGAAAACAAGGAAATAGGGCATCTGTACCAGAGGCAAAAGGAAGTATCACGATAGAAGCATCCCTTACAATTCCAGTATTTCTATTTGCTGTTTTATGTCTGGTTTATTTAATTGAGATACAAATAATTCAAACAACAGTGTATGCAGCGGCGTTAAATGCAGCAAAGGTATGCACACAAGACACAGCAGTGATTCCAATTTTAAATCCGATGAAGTTGGAATCTGAAATGGTGGAGTTTATCGGGAAAGATCGGCTGGAGAATAGTATCATCAGTGGAGGCAGTAAGGGGCTGCACTGTGCAACATCCTATGTATCTCCAGAAAGTAAGATATTAAATATTGTTGTGCGATATCAGATGCAGCTTCCCTTTCCCAAGTTTATGAATTTAACGGTGAAATGCAGGGAGGAATTCAGGTTAAGCAGTTGGAATGGGTATGTGAAACCACAGATGCAGTCAGAGGATGATTCTCTTGTGTATATTACGAAGAATGGAATTGTATACCATGAAGATTATCAATGTTCTCATCTACAGTTATCTGTACGATTTATTGCCTATGGAGAGGTATCGGGGCTAAGAAATGAATATGGAGGCAAGTATTATAAATGTGAAAAATGTGTTCATGGAGATGTATTGGCCGGAGTATATATTTCAGACAGTGGAAATCGGTATCATGGTTCTTTAAATTGCAGTGGAATTAAGAGAACAATTTACACAGTACCAAAATCCCAAGTTTTTGGCAGGAGGGGGTGTTTACGATGTGTGAAATAAGTAGAGTGTGTTTTGCATGTTATTTGTGTGCAGTTTCTGTGTGGGATATTCAAAAAAGATGGCTGCCTTTATGGTTAATTGGGATAGGCGGTGGGTTAGCAGTTTTATTCTCTATACTGGAGGGAAATTTATTTACTGTTTGGGTGATTTTAGGGATGGTATTTGGAATATGTTTTCTTGGGGTTAGCAGGATTACAAGGGAGGCATTAGGATATGGAGATAGCTTAATGATTCTAATCTTAGGTATTTATCTTGGAATATGGAAAGTGATGCCCTTACTCGCAATAGCTTATACATTAGCAGCAATATTTGGAGGGATTCTATTGCTGAAAAAAGGGTTTCATAAAAAAGAATCTATGCCATTCATTCCTTTTTTAGCAATTTCCTATTTAGGAATCTTAATAATGGGAGGTATTTAATGAAGTTAAAGGGAAGTTCTACCATAGAAATGGCATATATAATGCCAATTATCTTTTTCATACTACTTTCTATTTTTCATATTATCTTTTACTATCACGATAAAAGCATTCTTAATGGTGTAGTTTGTGAAGCAGTTACTGTTGGGGTTCAAGAGGTAAGAAACAAAGGAAAGGAAACAATAGAATTAGAAAAATTTTGTATAGATAGGATAACAGGAAAGATGATTTATTTCTCAAATCCAAAGTTTTCTACCGTTTATTCAAAGGATAGGGTCGAAGTAAAAGCAACAATGAAAAGGGGGCCATTGAAAGTTTTCATAAAGAGAGAAACGAAAGTTCCTTATCCAGAGAAATCAATACGATTGAAGGAAACAATGGAGGGGATAGTAGGAAAGGGGGAAGAAGAATGAATATGGAATATGAAAAAGAATTAAATAAAGTATGTCTGCATATAAATATTCCAAAATTCTACGAGGAAGACTATCAGATGTCAATGCTTCGTGAAAATGAAATTGCAGGACTTCTTGCGATAAGTGGATGTGGAATAGAGGGAGAAAGTCGATATACATATGGAATCACAGGTTTAGTTTCGATGGAGGCATTATTTGAAAATAAAGCGATAGGGGAAAAGGATATACGAGAATTTGTAACTTGCTTGCTAAATACAATTCGGGAATTGAGAAAATTTATGTTGAATCCAGGAGGGCTTCTACTAGAGCCTCAATATATTTTTATCCGCAAGCAAGAGTATTTCTTTTGTTATTTACCAGATAACTCTTCAGAATTGTGTAAATCGTTTCATCAAATAACAGAATATTTTGTAAAGAAATTAGATTATAAAGATGAAAAAGGAATTACGTTGGCATACGAGCTTCATAAGTCTACATTACAGGATAATTATGATTTAGAAATGATTATGGAGGAATATCAAAAAGAAAAGGAGGCAGAAGAGGAAGAGTTAGAGGATACCTTTGTCTTTACTTTAAATGATGAGGAATCCGTATATACACCAGTAAAAGATGTGACAATGGTCAAAGAGTCTGGAGGGGTATGGGGAGCATGGAAAAAGGCTGCAAATCGGATTAAAAGAGAAAAGCTTTCAAAGTTAGAAGAATTTATTCTGGAAACAAATAGACAGGAAGAATGAACTCACTTATAATGATAGCAAGAAAATTAGGAAAGAGTGAGTGGCTTGAGATCAACAAAAAAAGCAGTTTGTACGACAACATTAATCGTAATTAACGTAGTAATATTTCTTTTACTTTATTTATTTGGGGACACGCAAAATTCTTGGTTTATGTTAAAAAATGGAGCAATGTACCCACCTCTTGTAATAGAGAGAAATCAATATTATCGCTTTGTAACTTCTATGTTTTTGCATTTTGGAATTGATCATTTGCTAAATAATATGGTTATGTTAGGTGCATTGGGGAGAAATTTGGAAATAGAAATAGGTAAGATACGTTTTATACTGATTTATTTTTTATCTGGTATAGGTGGAAATTTATTATCGTTTTTTGTTAGTATTGTTTTCCATAAAAATGCAATATCAGCAGGTGCATCAGGTGCGATTTTTGGTTTAATGGGTGCTATGCTTTGGGGAACGATTAACAATAAAAAAAGAATTGGAAAAATAGACTTAAAAGGGTCATGGTTCTTTGGAATTGTATTTATGATTATCTGGAGTATCTACTCAGGTTTTGTCAGTAGCGGGGTAGATAATGCCGCTCATATAGGGGGACTCCTATCAGGTTTTCTTGTAGCATGTTTTCTCTGGAGGAATCTAAACAGGAAGTTTTAATGTAAAGGTTGTTCCTGTAGTTTGACTTGATGTTACGGTTAAAGTTCCACCATGTGCTTCTGCGATTTGTCTAGAAATGGGGAGTCCTAATCCTGTTCCGTTTTTCTTGAATGTAACGAATGGTTCAAAGACGGAATCTAGCTTATCTTTTGGGATGCCACATCCAGTATCATGTAATGTAATAATAAAATTATTATGTTCACGCTGTGCGTTTAGATGGATTCTGCCAACAGTAGTTACAGCTTCTTGTGCATTCTTTAAAAGATTGATAAGAGCTTGTTCAATTTTTATTTTATCCCCTATAAAATTGCTTAAGTTTGATGGAATAGAGGATGTAAATTCAATGTTAGAGTTTAAAGAATTAAGCGATATTGCAAATGAAACAGAAATATTCTTTAAAAGTTTTTCCATTGAAAATGCAGTGTAATGTAGCACATTTACGTGATTAAAGGAGGAAAGTTCCTGTAAGAGTTCTATCATAAAGTTTACATCACTCATGGTTTGTTTCCAATGAGGAATCTCCTTTAACTGGGGATTTTGTATTTCCATAACTTGTAAGGACGAAGATATTAAAGTTAAGGGATTTCGAATCTCATGCGAGATTGTTGAAACAGATGTATGATGATTTTCTAACAATTGTGTAATAATATGTTTGGCATCTGAATTCTCATTCATTAATGTGTTCATCTTGTTAATATCAATATTGTGTAACATGAAGCTCTCCTTTGTTTCTATAAAAATATATAATTTTGTAACGATTTTAGTCTAGCATATGGAGAGAACAGATTCAATAAAATAAGGACGACAAGTTTTGACACAATGCGAAACGGTTCATGAAAACATCTTCTCTTTTTATAAAAAATGTTCTATACTACAAATAAATATTATGAAGTGAAGAGAGGAACGTTTTTATGAGAGAAAGCGATTGTATTTTTTGTAAATTGGCGTCAGGGGAGATACCTACTACAACACTTTATGAAGATGAAGATTTTAAAGTTATTTTGGATTTAAGTCCAGCGTCAAAGGGACATGCACTTATTATTCCAAAAGAGCATTATAAGAATATATACGATTTAGATGAAACAATAGCTGCAAAAGCAATGGTACTAGCAAAGCGTATGGTTATAAGGTTGACAGAGGTTTTGCATTGTGAGGGATATAATATTGTACAGAATAATAACGAAGTAGCAGGGCAAACAGTGTTCCATTTCCATATGCACTTAATTCCAAGATATGAAGGAGATAAAGTAGGTCTTGGTTGGAAAATGGGAGAGTTAACAGAACAGGATAAACAAGAGATTTTAGAAAAATTGAAAAAATAGTTTTTATAAGTTATACGAAAAGTACAGATGGGGGTGTACTGCACTTTTCGTATATAGATCAATGTTAGTTATGGATATCTTCAATTAAGCGAATAATTGTATCAATAGAGTTTTGTTGCTTGGAATCACGCATTGCATCCATAAACTGACTGCGATGTTTATATAAGTTAAGTACTGCGTCTAGAAGAGATTCTTTTGTCAGGTCTTCTTCTTCCAAAACCATGCTAAAGCCTTGTTGTTCAAAAGAACGTGCATTTAGTATTTGATCTCCACGACTAGCATTTGCAGAAAGAGGGATTAAGAGATTTGGTTTCCTTAAAGCAAGAAGTTCGCAGATAGCATTGGCACCAGCTCTAGAGATTACAATATCAGATAATGCAAAGATATCTCTAAGCTCTGTTTTGATGTATTCAAATTGAGCATAGCCTTTCAAACTTGTTAAATTTTCATCGACTTTTCCCTTTCCACAAAGGTGTACTACTTGAAAGGATTCGAGAAGCTCTGGAAGAGCAAGTCTAACTGCATTGTTTACAGCAATAGAGCCAAGGCTTCCACCAATCACTAAAATAACAGGTTTATCTGCAGAAAATCCACAAAGATCAAGAGCAGCAATTTTGTTTCCAGATAAAAGTTCTTGACGAATAGGGGAGCCTGTCAGGACGGCTTTTTCCTTAGGAAGATGTTCCAATGTTTCAGGGAAGTTACAGCAAACTTTTGTCGCAGATGGAATTGCAATTTTGTTTGCAAGTCCTGGTGTCATATCTGATTCATGGATAATTGTAGGAATTTTATTTCGTCTGCCTGCAAGTACAACTGGAACGGAAACAAAGCCCCCTTTTGAAAATATAACATCGGGTTTCAGTTCCTTTATTAAAGCATTTGCTTCTTGAAACCCCTTTATTACTCGGAATGGATCGGTAAAGTTTTGTAAACTAAAGTAACGGCGTAATTTTCCAGAAGAGATACCATGATATGGAATCTGAAAAGGCTCAATAAGCTCCTTTTCAATCCCCTCATAGGAACCAATATACTGGATATCATATTCATGTTCTTTTAGTTGGGGAATTAGAGCGATGTTAGGAGTAACATGTCCAGCAGTTCCACCACCTGTAAGTATGATTCGTTTCATATATAAACCTCCGAATTATTAATTAGCTCAAAAGAATCTATCTACATATTAACTGTATTTAATAAAAAGTCAAGGAAAATGTGCAGGTAGGATTGGGGTCTAATATATCGTAATTTTAGGATGCTGAAGCTGCTGCATTATATAGACGCAAAGGAAAACTGATGACTAAATTTTATTAATTTTAAGGCAGGTCTGTTCCAAAAATCCACCACAACGAAGCGTAGCGTTACTATGAGCAGCAGCTTCAGGATCTTAAAAGATTAAGCAAATAAAAAGCAATCGGTTTTATTTTCCGATTGCTTTTTTTAGAGCTTGTGCAAGCTGATCAGGGCAAGAAGTTGATCTATGTCCACAGTGAATTCCTTCGATTTTAGATATTGCATCATTTACATCCATACCTTCAACTAGGCGAGAGATTCCTTGAAGATTTCCATTACATCCACCTGTAAAAATTACATTTTTAACTTTGTTATCTTCAATTTCGAATTGAATTTCTTGTGAACATACACCATTTGTTTTAAATTCCATAAAAAACTCCTCCTTATAATTCTATAATTAAATGGATTATAACAGAAGTAAATAGAAAATACTAGAATTATTCACTTTCGTATGTCATATTTCGAGTGGTTTTGTGGAAAAGTGACACAGATTATCTTGAAATTGTGGAAAACATAATTATTGGAAAATCCTTTAAAATAGAGGAGTTCTCATAAATCTATTCTATGTTAAAGTGAAAAATTTATTCTCACTTTTTTTTGAAATACAGTAAGAATGTAGAAATATGTAGAACGATTTTACGAGCATATCATTTGGAGTTGTTCTATAATGACCACAGAAACAAGAGTTTATTTATGTAGGAGGTTCATTATGTGGAAAGAGGCAATATTGGGGAACGGGGTATTATTTTATTTGATGATTGGGATTGGAGTTGTTGGGATTATAGCGAAGATAGTCAATCACATTACCTTACAGAAATTGATTTATGCAGCTGGAAATTTTTCAAAAAGCACACATAAACTAATGAAACTAATTCGGGCAAAATATGAACATGCCTGTATGCTTCACGATAAAGTAGAAAATGTTGATGCATTTGTAGAAAAATATCTTTATGAATTTCGTGGAATAGGAATGCGAATCCATACATGGCGTCAAATACAAATACAATCAATATGGTTTTCGGGAATTTTAGGTGTTTTGGGTGCTGGTGTACATTTTATGGAACATGGATTGTGTGAACAGGTTTATCAATATGCAGCAGTGGCAGTGGCAGAAATGATTCTTTTATTTGTAATTAGCCAGTTAACAGACGAACAATACAAATTAGAAGCAATCAAAAACTATACAATAGATTATTTAGAAAATGTATGTATACATAAATTCAAAAAAGTAAGGCAAAATGAGAAGAATTTGGATGTAATTGGTACAGAGATATTACAGAATAAACCAGTTAGTATACAAAAAGAGGAGAAAAAAATGCCAGAGTTATCAAAAGAGGCAGAAGCAGAATTACCAATTACTATTGAAGGAGAGCCAACGCAAAAGAGTAATGCGATAAAAAGTGAAGAAGAAGTGGACGAGCCTACATTGAAACAAGAGGCAATTCGTCAGATACTAGAAGAATTCCTTGCTTAAAAAAGTTAGATTTGATAAAATGGCTTTATAAAAAATAGAGAGGAAGGATAAAGATGTCTAATAAAGTAACATTTGATTATTCAAAAGCAACTGGATTTGTTGAAAGTCATGAGATGGAATATATGAGCGAGCTTGTAGCACAAGCGAAAGAAAAATTAGTTTCAAAAAGTGGTGCTGGAAACGATTTCTTAGGATGGATTGATTTGCCAGTTGATTATGACAAAGAAGAATTTGCACGTATTCAAAAAGCAGCAGAGAAAATCCGTAAAGATTCAGAAGTTCTAGTTGTAATCGGAATTGGAGGGTCTTATCTTGGAGCAAGATCCGCTATCGAATTTTTAGGACATTCCTTTGCAAATTCTGTATCAAAAGAAATTAGAAAATCTCCAGAAATTTACTACGTGGGCAATAGTATTAGTAGTACATACATTAAACATCTATTAGATGTAATAGGCGATAGAGATTTCTCTATTAATATGATTTCAAAATCAGGGACAACAACAGAGCCTGCAATTGCCTTCCGTGTATTTAAAGAAGTTTTAGAGAAGAAGTATGGAAAAGAAGAAGCAGCTAAGAGAATTTATGCAACAACTGATAAAGAAAAGGGTTCTTTAAAGAATTTGGCTACAGAAGAGGGATACGAAACATTTGTAGTACCAGATGATGTTGGAGGACGTTTTTCTGTTCTAACAGCAGTTGGATTACTTCCTATTGCAGTTAGTGGTGCAGATATCGTGAAGTTGATGGAAGGTGCTGCAGCAGGAAGAAAAGAAGCATTAGAGAATGATTTTGCAGAAAATGGTGCACTTCAATATGCAGCAATACGTAATATTTTATTACGCAAAGGGAAAACAATTGAAGTACTTGCTAATTACGAGCCAAGCCTTCATTACGTTTCTGAATGGTGGAAACAGCTTTACGGAGAAAGCGAAGGAAAAGATCAAAAAGGAATTTTCCCTGCATCTGTTGATTTAACAACAGATTTACATTCTATGGGACAGTTTATACAAGATGGAAGTAGAATCATGTTTGAAACAGTCTTGAATGTAGAAAAATCCAGAGAAGAAATTATCATAAATGAAGAACCTGTGGACTTAGATGGACTTAACTACCTAGCAGGTAAGACAGTTGATTTCATCAATAAAAGTGCAATGAATGGAACAATTCTTGCACATACAGATGGGAATGTACCAAACTTACTGGTAAATATCCCAGAACAGAATGAATATTATTTAGGACAGCTATTCTACTTCTTTGAGTTTGCATGTGGAATTAGTGGATATTTGTTAGGAGTAAATCCATTTAATCAGCCAGGAGTAGAAAGTTACAAGAAAAATATGTTTGCTTTGCTTGGCAAACCAGGTTTTGAAGAAGAGAGAGAAAAACTTCTCAAAAGACTATAGAATTACTTGCCCTCATATAAAAAATATTGTAAACTATCCCTCAGAGGAGTTGATAGTATGTGGTATTGGATTATAATGGGAATTTTGATTGCAGCAATTATAGTTGTAATTTTAATAACTGTTATAAAACTTATGAAGGACAAAAAAGAGTATAATAACCTTGAACAAGGATATAACAGACGTCACGATGATTATGAAGATGATTATGACGAGGATGATGAAGACGATTATGAATATGATGAGCCAAGGAGACAACCTGAGAAGAAGGAGAGTAAAAGACGCTGGAAGATTATTCTAGAGGATGTGGACGAGCAAGATCAGTATAGTTTTATTTTCTATGACTCTGTAGGAATTGGACGAGTTGCCTCATCTACAGATTATGATAAGTATTTATCCTTGCCAGAAGATTTAAAAGTATCAAAGGTACATTGTGCAATTGTACGTAGTGGTGATAAGTTATATTTGAAAGATGAAGGTTCTAAGAACCACACATATTTAAATGGCCAAATGATTAAAAAGCCAGTGGTGCTTCAAAAAGAAGATGTGATTAGAGTTGGGGAAACTCGGCTTGAAGTTATAAAAATTCTGCGAGAAACGAGATAGTCTCGCAGAATTTTTTTTGCAATTCATATAGTATCATGCTAAAATATTAATATTTATACACGGCAAAGGAGGGTGAGATATGAAAAATAAAAAATGTTATTTGTATGCAATTGTTGGTGTGTTAGGAGTTGGTCTTATTAGTGGGGGAGTTTTCTTTGGATTAAAGCATAGCAATACAAAGAAGAATATAGAAAATACTTCTAAGAAGCAAATTGCCAGTCAGACAGTATCTGCCAAAGACTATGAAGAAATTTATTCCTATATACAAGAGGGCGAAGATAGTGTTAGTACGTATGCTAGGGAAATGACAGCATCAGAATCAGATAGCCAGACAAATATCCGAACACAAGGCGTTGGAGAAGGGGACTGCGTGCAATCTGATGGAAAGAATTTATATATTAAGAGTAGAGATAAGATTCAGATTGTTAACATAAAAAGCAACAAAATGGAGCGTATTGCTACCATTACACCCACAGGTGATAATTATTTAACGGAGATTTATTTGAAGGATAATAGATTAATATGTCTTTATAATAGTACAAAACAAGTAGGAGATACGTGGGAAACAGGAAGAAGTCAAATGCATACAGAAGCAGAAGTATTTGATGTTAGTAATCCTAGTGAACCAAAGTCTTTAGGAAAGGCAACACAAAGTGGCTCTTTTTTCACCATGCGAGAAGTGGATGGATATGTATATATATTCAGTACTTTCCAAGCAATGTATGGAAGTGCAAGAGATGATATTTCCACTTATGTACCTTATGTACAAGGGGAAGCACTCGAAAGTTCTCGAATTGTTTTACCAGCAGGAAAAACAGGAAATGCGTATACGGTGGTGTCTGCATTTAGTCTAGACAATCCTAAAGAGAAGACAGATAGTATTGCTTTTTTAGGTAGCAGTGGGGGATGTTATATCAGTAAAGAAAATATTTATTTATATGACACCCTTTATGGAGAGGAAGAAAACCAAGTATCTCAGACTACGATTCGTAAAGCATCTTATAAAGATGGAATATTAGAAAGCATTGGAAACACAACAATAGCTGGAACCGTGTTTGATTCTTTTTGTATGGATGAATATGAGGGGAATTTACGAGTTGTAACTACATTAGAACAAGACAACGGAATCATGCCTTTAAATGAGGTTGAAGCATCAGAAGGAGATACATCAGAAGAGCCAGTAGAAAATCCCGAAATATCAAATACGCTTTATATTTTAGATAATGGTTTAAATGAAATTGCCCAAATAAATGAAGTAGCCAATGGAGAAAAAATATATGCAGCTAGATTTTTAGAGGAAATAGGATATTTTGTCACATATAAAGCAATAGATCCTTTGTTTTCAGTAGATTTATCTAACCCACAAGAACCAAAGATTTTAGGAGAATTAAAAGTGCTTGGTTTCTCAGAATATTTACATTCTTTTGGGGAGGGTAGATTGTTAGGAATTGGTATTGATACAGACGAAACAGGTACTGCTTCAGATGGGGTGAAAATTTCTATGTTTGATACTTCCAATCCAAAGAAAGTACAGGAACTCCAAAAGAAAGTGTTAGAAGGAGCGTATTCTACGGATGTATCCTATAACTATAAAGCAGCATTTGTTGATGTAGAAAGAAGTTTAGTTGGATTTCCAGTATATGAAGATTACCCAATGTATTATTTGTACACCTATGATGAAGAGAATGGATTTACGGAAATTCTAAAACGAGAATTAGGAAGCTATACAGAAGCCAGAGGAGTTGTTGCAGGTGACAAATTTTATATTGTAACAGATGCAACGATAGAGGCTTATGAGCAAGATACGATGAAGAAAGTAGCAGATCTTGTTTTATAATAAAAATTAGAAGAGAGTAGGATTTATCATGATTTTTGATACACATGCACATTATGATGACAAACAGTTTGACGAAGATAGAGATGTCTTATTGAATTCTATGCTAAAAGAGGGGATTGGTGGAATTGTTAATGTAGGTTCAGACATTGATTCCTGGAATAAAATCCAACAATTGACAGAAAAATATCCTTTTATATATGGTGCAATTGGAGTTCATCCAGATGAAGTAGGCTCATTAAACGAAGAGCAGTTTGAAAGAATGAGACAGCTGATTCAGAAAGAAAAAATGGTGGCTGTGGGAGAGATTGGACTAGATTATTATTGGAATAAAGAAGAACAGGAGCTTCAAAAACATTGGTTTATTCGTCAGCTTCAACTGGCGAAGGAATTTGATAAGCCTGTGATAATCCATAGTAGAGAAGCGGCAGCAGATACAATGGAAATTATGAAGGAATATGCTCAAGGATTAAAAGGAGTAATACATTGTTATTCTTATTCTAAAGAAATTGCTTATGAATACATCAAAATGGGATTCTATTTGGGAATTGGTGGAGTCGTTACATTTAAAAATGCAAAGAAGTTAAAAGAGGTAGTAAAAGAAATACCACTGGAGTGGATTGTATTAGAGACTGACTGTCCATATCTAGCACCAGTTCCAAATAGAGGACAGAGAAATTCTTCTTTAAACTTGATATATGTAGCAGAGGAGATTGCTGCTATAAAAGAAATATCTTATCAAGATGTAATCAAACAGACTTTTGAAAATGCAAAAAAATTATATTGCTTATAAAATAACTAAGGAAACGAGGTAAACCTATGAAAGAGCCGTCATTAGGCAATCCCCAAAATACAATTGCAGTTTTACAAAAATATAATTTTGTATTTCAGAAAAAATTCGGACAAAATTTTTTAATCGATACCCATGTATTGGATAAGATTATCCGTTCAGCAGAGATAACGAAAGATGATTTTGTTTTAGAAATTGGACCTGGAATTGGAACAATGACACAATATCTTGCATGTGCTGCAAGAAAAGTTGTAGCAGTTGAAATCGACAAAGCATTAATACCTATTTTACAGGACACATTATCAGATTATGAGAATGTACAGGTGATTAACGAAGATATTTTAAAAGTAGATATTGTAAAACTTGCAGAAAAAGAGAATGGTGGAAAACCTATTAAAGTAGTCGCAAATTTGCCCTATTATATTACAACGCCTATTATTATGGGACTTTTTGAAAAACAAGTTCCAATTAAAAGTATTACTGTTATGGTACAAAAAGAAGTGGCAGACCGTATGCAGGTAGGGCCAGGAACGAAGGAGTATGGGGCATTATCCTTGGCTGTACAGTATTATGCAAATCCATATATTGTAGCAAATGTACCACCAAATTGTTTTATGCCAAGACCAAAAGTTGGGTCAGCAGTCATTCGGTTAGAACGGTATGAAAAACCACCAGTACAAGTAGAGAATGAAAAACAAATGTTTCAAATTATTAGAGCCTCCTTTAATCAAAGAAGAAAAACATTGGTAAATGGATTAAAGAATTCTCCTGAGTTATCTTTTTCTAAGGAGCAGATAGAGGAAGCTCTAAAGTTTATTGGGCAGCCTGTAGGTGTGAGAGGAGAGGCTTTGACATTAGAAGAGTTTGCTGCATTAAGTAATGCATTAAGCCAAAGTAGTCAGTAATCTTAGTTCATAAAGATTTAATATACAGTTTATTGTATAGAGATAAAAGTTTTAGTATAATTATGGGGATACATGAGGATAATGAAAGGAGAGGATTCTATGCATAAAAGTGAGGAAAGTGTGATTTTTGAGAATAACGAACAGATTCAAGAGTTGGCTCGTATCTGTGAGGAGAATACTACGATCGACAAAGAATTATACACCAAGTATGAAGTAAAGCGTGGACTTCGAGATCTGAATGGTAAGGGTGTTTTAGCAGGTCTTACAAATATATCAGATATTGTAAATACCAAGCAAGTAGACGGAAAAGAAGTTCCATGTGAAGGTAGCCTTTATTATCGTGGGTATAACATCAAAGATTTGATACAAGGCTTTCGATCAGCAGGTCGGTTTGGATTTGAAGAAGTTGCATATTTGTTGTTATTTGGGGAGTTACCAACCAAAGATCAGCTTCAGGAGTTTCATGAGATGATGGCACAGCGCAGTACACTTCCACCGAATTTTGTGAGAGATGTGATTATGAAAGCACCAAGCAGTGATATGATGAATAATATTTCTCGTTATATTCTCAGCATGCATTCCTATGATGATAAAGCAGATGACATCTCTATTCCCAATGTATTACGACAGAGTTTAAATTTAATTAGTCAATTTCCAATGCTTATGGTATATGCATACCATGCGTATAATTATAAGATGGGGCAAGATCTCTATATTTATGCACCAAATCCAGAGCTTTCAGTAGCTGAGAATATATTGATGATGCTCCGTGAAGATAGACAGTATTCCGCATTGGAGGCTGAGATTTTAGATATGGCATTGGTACTTCATATGGATCATGGCGGTGGAAATAATTCTACATTCACTACCCATGTTGTAACTTCATCAGGCACAGATACATATTCTACCATTGCAGCTGCGATGTCCTCTCTGAAAGGGCCAAAGCATGGTGGTGCGAATATAAAAGTTACGCAGATGTTTGAGGATATGAAGTCTGTATTAACAGATTGGACAGATGAAGAGCAAATATGTAAGTATCTTGAAGATTTATTAGATAAGAAAGCATTTGATAAAAAGGGGTTAATTTATGGGATGGGACATGCAGTGTATTCTATCTCAGACCCAAGAGCAGATGTATTTCGCTCTTTTGTAAAGCAATTAGCGATAGAAAAAGGATATGAGGCTGAGTATGCCCTCTATGAAAAGGTTGAGCATATTGCACCTAAGGTAATCGGCAATAAACGAAAGATTTATAAAGGGGTAAGTGCGAATGTCGATTTTTATAGTGGATTGGTTTATAGCATGTTAGGGCTTCCTTCTGCGTTGTATACTCCAATTTTTGCAGCCGCTCGTATTGTAGGCTGGAGTGCACATCGTTTGGAAGAGCTTAAGAATGGAGATAAGATTATCAGACCAGCATACAAGCCATTAGCTCCATATCGAGAGTATGTAAAAATAGATGATAGGTAGAGAGTATAGTATCATGAAAGATGAGTTTTATTATCCATCAAAAGATGGTAATACGGAAATCCATACAATTGAATGGAAACCACAGGGAGAAGTTAGAGCAGTGGTACAACTAAGTCATGGCATGGTTGAGTACATTAATCGTTATGATGATTTTGCTACATTTCTTTGTCAGCAAGGAATTTATGTAGTAGGGAATGATCATCTTGGACATGGAAAGTCCGTGCAAAGTAAGTCGGAGTATGGCTTTTTTGATGAAAAGTATGGAAATACTTGTGTAATAGGTGATATGCATACATTACGGCAGCGTACGATGAAAAAATACCCTGATGTACCCTATTTTATGCTAGGGCATAGTATGGGTTCTTGTCTGCTTCGTCAGTATATTCAACTCTATGGAAATGGGTTACAGGGAGTAGTCATTATGGGTACGGCTGCGGAGAGAACCAATTTAGAATTAGAGTTAGGCAGAGCAGTATGCAAGGGAATTGCAACATTTCGTGGCTGGCATTATCGGAGTAAATGGGTAGACCAAATGGTAAATGGACCATTCTGTCGAAAGTTTCATCCATCGATGACAAGAGCAGATTGGATTACAAGTGATAAGGATAAATTAGCAGAATATGTAACAGATCCTTTATGTTCCTTTATGTTTACAGTCAATGGATATTATCATATGTTCGGTGGTTTAAAGCAGATACAAAAAAAAGAAAGTATTTCGATGATACCGAAGAATTTATCTATTTTTATGGTATCTGGGATGGAAGACCCTGTAGGAAAATTTGGTCAAGGTGTAAAGAATATATATGATAAATACCGCAAGGCTGGAATTAAAGATGTTACCTTGAAGCTTTATGAAGGTGATAGACATGAATTATTAAATGAACAAGACAGGGAACAGATTTACGAAGATTTATATCAGTGGTTTAATGAAAGAATTTATTAAGAGCAGGGAGTTTCTAGTAGAGAAATGCTAGATACTCCCTAATTTTTTGTACTGATTTGTTGTATTAAAAAATAAATTATGATATTATATAAAAAGTTGTGTAATTAGGGATGTTATTAAAGGGTTTTGAGGTTTTTGTGAAATGAAAAAGGTTATATGTGCGGGGATTATTAGTACAATTCTTTGTATACTGCTATCGTTATCTGTGATAGCATTTATTCCACAAGAAAAAATCAGAGAAAATATGATAAAGTCGACTTCTTATTTAAGAGAGAAGCAGTTATTTGCGTTCATTTTAGATGGACGTTTTCAGACAATACAAGATAATTACGCAGATAGTATGTTATTGAATGTAATTTATCATCAAGACAGTAAACAACCTTGGAAAACACTGATAGAAGCTCCTTATTACGATTCACACAAACAAGTAATTCAGGAAGAGTTATGGAAGTCTATAGA
>JAHLFA010000032.1 GCA_018883985.1 Candidatus Ruminococcus intestinipullorum
CTGTGATTCCTCCTGCACAACTCCCTCTTCTGCCGCAACATGAAAGCCAGCTGTGGTAAAAATTACAGCAAATGCTAACAATCCTGCAAGTATTCGTTGAATTTTTTTCATTTATAATCTCCTCCTCTTACTCCATAACAGAGTCATCAATGTTGTCTTTTCCTGCAATTTGCTCATAAAAAATAGAACGCTTTCTAATTTCCTGATTCAATTTTTCAATCCCAAACTGCTCTGCCAAAGTAGGCAGTTCTGAAAATAAATTGGTTCCTAATCCCAAACGATTCCCTTCAATTTCCACCCCTAAGGCAGCCAATGTAGTTGGAAACATATCCATCGTAACGACTTGTCGATTCTTTTCATATACGGGTTCTATAGGGGCATTAATAATTGTATTATAAACACCTCTTTGATAACTGCGTGAAACCGTATTACAAAAATCACTATCCATAGTCAAATGATCTCCTACTATAACAATTGTAGTATTTTCATAATAGGGCTGTTCTTTTACCCAATTAACAAAGTCAACCACCTGCCTGCTGGCACAAGACATTACATTTCCATATTGATTCTCTCCATGTTCCTCTCCACACAGTGGGCAAATATATCCATCTTCAAAATGCGTGTCTACTGTCAGCATAGTCAAATTAAAAGGCTCCCCCTTCCCTGCTAACTCTGTAAGCTCCTGCTTTGCAAACTCATATAATTTGCTATCTTCATAACCCCACCATTCCCAATAATCTGATGGAATCCATCCATGCTCTAATGCATAAACATAATCTTTTACCTCATACTCTCCATGACTTTCAAAATATTGCTTTCTTCCTGCAAACTCTCCGTCAGAGCCAATTAAAAATACTTGATTATATCCTTGTTCTTCTAGGATATCACCTAGAACTGTCGCTCCTGGAAGTATTTCCACATCTCCTTCCGCCTTTTCCGAGCGTAAATTGATTTTTAATGGAAGTCCAGATGTTTGTGCAACCAAAGCTCCCATTGTCCATGTTGCTCCATCTACTGGCGAAATCCCACCGAATCCATCACTAGATGAAAAATTTATATTTTCATTGGCAAGTTCTACCATTTCTGGTATGTAATTTTCTTCCATACCTCCACCAACTTCTTCAGATGCATATGTAGACTCCATAGATTCCATGAAAATATAAATTAAATTTCGCTTTTCCTCTGGAAATGTAAGCGTTGGCAGTGATGCATCAATATAATTTTCCTGTAAAAACATAGAGATTGTATCTTGATTTTCTAAATATTCCTCTACATCTAATTCAACCCACACACTATGCAGAGAAGAAAAAATCAAAACACAAGATGTTGCAATTGCTCCAATTTGTACAATCCACTGTTTGATTTTAAGATGCCGAATTAAGACAAGCAATGCAATAATAAACAAAAGTGCTGATACTGCTGCTGGCACACAAGTTCGTACAAAATCCCAAATCAAATCGCTATTTGTACCCTTCATAGGTGTTTTTAACTGTGCGACCAATTCCTCCATGGATAAATGTGCCCATGTTGCCAACATCCACTTTGTACCTTTATATAATAAACTTCCTAGCATTGGAAGTAAGATTGTTAAAAGAAATAAAACCACTTTAAATGCAATCACAAGCCATTGTATTGCTTTTTCTCGTACGATAACTGCTATATTGTTTTGAATTTCTTCTACTTCTACATGCGCAAGTTTTTCCTCGTCAGAGTTCTCATGCTGCTTACTTTCTTGTCTTTGTTTCAACCATTCTGTTCTCTTTTGCCGCTTTTCTCTTCGTTCTATAAACTCATCCCTTCTCCTTAGTATTTTATTTAATCTATTTTGCACGATAATTTTATCTCCTTGATTTTATAAATTTCTGTATGATGATAGCACAATCTTTTATAAATTTCTACTATAACTATACTTTATTTCATGTATTCCCAACTTTTACCACTCCACACAAACAGAAATAACTATAAAAACAACCACAAAAGCGTAGCAACTGCTACGCCATTCTTTATTTAGAAAAGCTTTTCAGGGTACACACCTGATTGAATCAATTTCTGCAACTCTGTGACAACAGACTCCTTGTCCTCTTTGTATGTAACACCAAACCATTTTTCCTTTGATGTTAATACTTTTACAGAAATCTTTTTCTCTTCAAGCAAACCACCAATAATTGTTGGGAGTAGGTATTCTGACTTTAAATTGTCTGCCTCTGTATTTCTTAAAAACTCTTCAAATCCATTTTCTAATATTGAGAAAAAATTCGGTTTTAATCCCCACATATTCATAGAAACGCTAGAACCAGCATCTACCTCTTTATAGCAATCCCCCTCATGAATTGCTGCACCGTCACGATAGGATTCGATATTCTGTGTTTCTACAATTTCACTCAGATATCCATTATCATCTACCTGACACAATCCTCGTGTCACGGCACCATTCTCACTTAATGTATTTCTTAATACAAAGCTGACCATACAGATTTCATCCTCTGCATCATGCCTTTCATTCTGTAAATACTCATAAGCTTCTACATATGCCTGTTTCCCATAATAATCATCTGCGTTGATTACTAAGAAAGGTGAATCTACCACATCTTTACAGCAAAGAATTGCCTGCCCTGTTCCCCAAGGCTTTGTACGTGCCTTAAAAACTTCCTTATAATCTTCTGGAATATCATCCACTTCTTGAAAAGCATAGGCCACATCTACAATTTTTTCAATTCGATTTCCTATAATTTCCTTAAAATCCTCTTCCAAATCTTTACGAATAACAAAAACTACTTTATCAAAACCTGCCTCCATGGCATCATAAATGGAGTAATCCATAATAATTTCTCCATTAGGTCCAACTGGCTCTAACTGCTTAATCCCTCCTCCAAAACGACTTCCTATTCCTGCGGCCATAACGACCAAGGTTGCTTGACTCATATCCTCTTCTCCTTTTTTGTACTTTTATTACTCGCCTAATCCAGCTTCTACAATTTGAACCATCTCTTCTAGTGCAAGTTCTTCATCCAATCCATCGCACTGAATTTCAATTTCATCCCCACTTTTGATACATGCACCTAACACACTCAAAACACTTTTTGCATTTGCAGTAACATCTTCTCCTCTTACATTCTTTTGTATAGTAATTTTACTGCGAAACTGCATTGCTGTTTTACAAAACAATCCTGCTGGTCTTAAATGTAGGCCTGTAGGATTTTTAATTTTCACGATCTTACTAACCATTCTACGTCTCCTTTTCCACTCAATGTTCATCCTTTTTCTCTGTTAATTTAATTTGTATTTCCATCTTATCGGAAAGTGCAATACCAGACGGAACTTCCACATCTATTGGAACTGTATAAGAAC
>JAHLFA010000033.1 GCA_018883985.1 Candidatus Ruminococcus intestinipullorum
TTTGTGTTCCCTGCAAGCCTACCAAGACTAATGGTGGCAGAACTCGTAACCTGCCACATCACGCGCCAGATAAATGGGCAACCTTCAAACCATATAATGAACGTGATGTTGTAACTGAAATGGGAATAAAAGAAAAACTGCATAAGTTCCCTGTTCCTGATTTTGTGTGGGATGAATACCATATCGACCAGCAAATCAATGACAGAGGTATTTTGGTAGATATGCAGCTTGTTGAGAATGCGATTGCTTTTGATGAACGTTCCAAGGCTGACATCTCATCACAAATGAAGGACATGACAGACCTTGATAATCCTAACAGCGTTGTTCAGATGAAAGCTTGGTTATCCGGCCATGGACTTGAAACGGACACTCTTGGTAAAAAAGCAGTAGCTGAACTTATCAAAGATGCACCAGACGATTTAGCCCAGGTGCTTGTTCTCCGTCAGCAGTTAGCCAAAAGCTCAGTCAAGAAATATCAAGCTATGGAAAATGCTGCCTGCAAGGATAATCGTGCAAGAGGAATGTTCCAGTTCTACGGTGCCAACAGAACCGGACGATGGGCAGGTCGATTAATCCAGTTACAAAACCTACCTCAAAACCATATGGAGGACCTTGCAGAAGCTAGAGAGCTTGTTCGTCAGGGTGATTATGAATCATTGGAAATGTTATATAACGACATCCCTGATACCCTCTCCCAGCTCATTCGCACTGCTTTTATCGCTAAACCTGATCATTCATTTTATGTAGCTGACTTTTCTGCAATTGAAGCTCGTGTTATTGCTGCTATCGCCAATGAGAAGTGGCGCCAGGAAGCTTTTCGAGAGGGGAAAGATATCTATTGTGAAAGTGCTTCAAAGATGTTTCATTGCACAGTTGAAAAGCATGGTGTTAATGGGCATCTTCGTCAGAAAGGAAAAATCGCTGAGTTGGCATTAGGCTATGGTGGATCCGTTGGTGCTCTAAAAGCAATGGGTGCACTTGATATGGGACTTACTGAAGACGAGCTTCAACCACTTGTCGATGCCTGGCGTACTGCCAATCCAAACATCGTAGCTCTATGGTGGGACGTTGATAATGCAGTAAAAAATGCAATCAAAATGCATAGCAGCACAGAAACTCATGGTATCAAATTCACCTGGCGAAGCGGCATGTTATTCATCACTCTTCCTTCCGGACGTAAGCTCACATACATCAAACCTAAAATCGGTGAAAATAAGTTCGGCGGTGAGTCTGTCACCTATGAAGGCATCGGCGCCACTAAGAAATGGGAACGTCTCGAAAGTTATGGTCCGAAGTTTGTCGAGAATATTGTTCAAGCCATAAGTCGAGACCTGCTTATGAACGCCATGAGAAATCTTCCTGGTTTCCTAATCGCAGGCCATGTGCATGACGAGCTTCTAATCGAATGTAAAGAAGATGTTTCGCTTGACGAGGTATGCAAAGCTATGGCTAGAAATCCAGAATGGTTCCCGGACATCCTACTCAGAGCAGACGGATATATCACATCATTTTATAAAAAGGACTAATATAAAATCGGCGCAGGAACACTAATCTCCTACGCCGATAGTTTTTACTTATCGCTATACTTCTTATAGTAAAGTTTTTCAGCACGTTTGATTACTTTTCCAATATATTCATACGCCTGAGTCTTACCTTTACCAATATTCACCATTGAGATGATATCTTTCTTCTCATAACCTTCAGTATGCAATTTAAAAATCTCACCATCAATCGCATTCATTTCAGCCAAATCTGAAATAAGCATATTTAGAACCATTGTCAAAGCAGCGATCTCTTCATTTTCTGTTGTTCCAGTAGGATCATATCCTTTTCCATCTTCATCATCGATATTATCGAGAAATTCATCCAATGAAAGGATTCCCTCTTCTGGCCCAAATTCAATATGCTTCAAGTATCTTTCGACTTCACCATTAAAAGTTTTCATCGCCACATCCATAGCACCTGGAACATCCTTTGTAGGAATAAACACAACTGTAACTAATTCCTTAGCATGTGGAAAACGCCAGCTTTCTACATTGTCATAGTTAAGTCCCCAAGGCTTAAGGGTTACTTTCATTTCACTATTAAGTACCACAGGTACAAGCATTTCTCCCGGAAGCAATGTTTCTCCGTTGTATGATGTACGATTGTTAAAGTTACGATAATTCTTGTCTTTTTCTACCATGTTTATTCCTCCGTTTTCCGCGGAAGAAGTGCATGGCAAAGGTGAGTCAAAAAGACAATAGCTGACCACCCAAAATGGATTCCTCCGCTTTGGTTTACGTGGTCAGCGATTTCCTAATCTCGCCGACGTCACTTGCTATAAGCACTTAATGACGTTAGGAAAATCCTTGATCAGGGGACCATCATCTTGTGCTGTTTTTTTTCTGATATTTCCCTTCAGCATCTGTAATTTACCGCATTTTTTAACAATTGTGAGGGAACCTCAAGTTGCTATTTTTTGCGTTAAAAAAGGGTCATAGCTTTTCGCTATGACCCTAGTTTAGTCTATAAATCATCGATTAAATGGACATTCGACATTCAAATAATGTCCACTTAGGTTGGATAATATTTTAAGTATTCAATTGCTTGTTCTATCTTAATATTTTCCTCTTTCAGAACTGCTTTGACTATATTATTATTCTTCTTTACATATCGTATATAAGCTAATTTTAGCTGCTCATATTCTGGAAGTGGCTCTACTTCAAAATCTTCACTTGCTTCGTCATTACTGTCATCTTCTGCTAAAGACATTGCTAATTTACCTATCTGAATTGCCTCAGATAAACGTTCCTTTGTTACAATCTGTATTTGTTTGAAATATCTATCTGTTAATTCATCAATCCCTGCAAAAAATTGCTCCTCAGTACCAAAATGTTCATAATTCATTGGATCAACTTTCTGAGGCACCGCGCTTGGAACTGGACCATATGGCGCACGTACATAATACGTATCTCCTCCATCTTGGCACACCATACTACCATAGTTTATTTGATGATTTAAAGCAGCGCCTTCTTTGCGCATTTGCTCAAGTTTATCAGTAATACGACATACTCTTTTTGACATTGTATAATCTATGCAAACATCTAAGGTTTGAAGCCATTGATCTATAACCGGGCGCTGTCCCCAACCAGTTATTCCAGCATTCATGTATATATTTTCTTGAATATATTCATATAGCTCTACAATACCTCTGCTTCCGTATGGTTCAATACCCTCAGCACTACACCACACATTTACCCAAGAACCACGCATCGATGCAAGAGCAATTAAAACAGCATAGATTATAGCTTCTTCTTTTGTAAGGTAAGAGTTTCTAATATCTTTTCCTTCTTTAATGTAGAAAGCACCCTCTGGAAATAACTCCGCAATTCTATCTGCTTTTCGCTTGTATTCCTTCGCTCTTGATTCCTTTTTGAAGTCTACGTATTGTTTATTCAAATCACTTAGTTTTGCTTGCAATTCAGCTTTCTTACGAGAAGATTTGGTCTCACTAATCATTTTTTCTACTTTGACGATTTCATCCCCAAGTTCATTAAGCTGGCACTCGAAAACTTTATTATGAACATCGGCTCTTGATATGTAACCATCATTCTTATTCATGTTCTCATCCTCCTCAAAAAACACTACTCCATATAAAAAAGCAGCACTAACAATAATGCTCGGTGCTGCTTTTATCCTATCCTTCCTTTTCTGCCTCAAGTTCTTTAAGAGTGATGCCATCAGAAGTTTTCCATTCTACATTTCCATTTGTGCTTGCACCGCAAACAAACGATGCCGCGCCAGAAGGAGTATTAAATAAAATATCCTCTAACAAAATGTAATTTGCATCTATCTTTCCTTGATACTGTTCCCTTTTCTTAATTGAAAAATCCGGACAGCTCTTTGTAAGCTTGTCAGCAATACGGCTTCCTCTCTTTACAACAAAACCGTCTGCTGTTCTTACGCCAACAGCATTAACTCCGCTCCTTGTGCAGAATAATTCCTGGTTATCTTGAGTAGTACTTTCCTCAACTGAAATAAGAGGTACAAACACCTTGTGTCCAAGTGTACCAACTATTATTCTCGCATAGTCAATAAAATCCTCTAGCTCGCTTTGTTTCTCCTCAGATGGATTACCAGGTGTAGGATCATTGCCATTTTTCACCTCATACCTATTTGCTTCGCTTGCAAGTTGGCAAAAGCGATGTTCCAAATAACTAATCTCTGTTGGACCTAATGAATCATTTGATGTTGTAATAGCTATAGCTTCTGTCCAATAATCTTTCTTAGGATTACGGTTATGCTCTAATAAACGGTTAAGAATACCCTCACCATTTTTTCTCACACCAGCCTGCCCCACATATACAACACCCTTATCCGTTGACTCATCTTTGCCAAACAAAAAATATACTCCTGTTTGTTTCAGTTCGTCACGATCTTTGCAAACATCTAATGCGGTCCTGGGAATCTTAAAAGCAAGTCCAGTCCAATTTGCAAGAGTACACTTTATTCGACCACTCACATCTCCATCCATGAGATACATATTTATACTTTTTCCTCTTGGCATACAAACCACCTTTCTAGTAAAAATATATAACAACTCGTAAAATACTGTTGACAGATCACCCCATTTATCACTATCAGCTATTGCTTTTGCCCACTATGTATTATTAAAGAATAGTTTTTCCTCTATTTAATATCTTTCAAAGCCCCATCTAATTTCTGGATGTCTAAGCTCGACATAGTTCTTAAAAGCATCAAGCTTAATTGAGGCCATCTGAACAACATTTTTATAATGGAGGCTGATGGATCAAATATTCTTTTGATTGAGCTTTTAGGTCATCATAGATGTCTCCATAATCTGATGTCCATTTTAGATGAAGAAGCATATCATATGTCTCATTATCATCTCCGAGCGGTCCTTTTGAAGTCATGTTCAAAGAAAGATCAGCAAGATTCAACATATGATTACTCACTCTAAATGGAATATGAATTCCTAAACAGGCAGATATAACATTTGACTTAGTAAGATTCTCACCTTTTTTCATATTACTAATTGTTCTATTATCCAAACCAGTAATACTTCTTAATAATCTTGCTGAATAATTGCATATATGCTTATCCATCAAGATATCTAATGCTGGGCCAAAATCTTCACCGTCAATTGCCCTTAACATTTCTTTGGACATTTCATTTACAAGTCCATACTGAGACAACAAGTCATCAGTAATTGCATCATTATAATTAAAAGCCTCGTCAGCTTTGGATTTTGGAAGCTTTACATAATGTAATGTTCCGTCTTTTTCGTCCACGATAAATTGCAAGAAGCATTCTTCTTCATGTTTTTTTGCAAACTCGGTCAATCTAATTTTGCCATCATCGGTACGTTCTATGCATTCTGCTGTTGCAACACAAAGTTTGTCCTCCACGTACGCAAAGCATTCAGAATCTATTAAACTTTTTACCGCTTTGCAATCAGAGTACCAACTTTCCAGTGTTTTGATCCCAACCGATGATCTTACTTCTCTTCCGACATAATCTTCATCTGTTAATTTCACAACAACTACTTTAGGTTTGTTATTTCCTTCAGGATTCTTTGTACTTCTCGTAACCTCCTCTTCCTCGATCACATATAAATACGGATCTTTTCCACCGGAAAAAATAAAATCACGTAAATAGTTCTCACTATAAATAGGTAAGCGTAATGGCATATAATCTTCTTTAAAAACCTTCTTGAAGAAGTTTTCCGCCTTCGCTTTATTTACCGATTTCTTTAATTCTGTGAAGGTTCCACGATCATCAATATTACTTGGTGTTGCATGTCTATCTAGTAATTCTTTAAGTAGAGCATAATAACACCCCAAGCGTCTTACAACACGATTAATTCTTGCATGTTCGTCGGCCTTCATGTAATCGGTAATATAATCTCTAAATGTCTTTCCTGGAACTAATTCAACCTGACCGCTTTCCACCGCATGAATAAATCGTTCTGCATATCGCTGCTCTTCCTGTGATAGCATTGAGAATGACCTATGTAATTCTTTCAGCGCTGCATCTACAACTCCCGGATCACTATCGCCTTGAATCAATTTAACGTATTTATCAAAGTTGGAGTTCATGTAATTTGCATCGATTTTGCCGGTATCATATTCTGTAATATGAACATCGATTTCATATGGAACATCACTACCAGCTCCACCGCCGCCACCACGAGAAATCTCTTTATATCTGGCTAATAATGTCAAATAAGTCGGTTCATCAATCAACATAGTGATTGCATTCTCATTGTGTTCCTCATCTGGGTATGAATTTATGCTCCATGTAAAACCTTGTAGGATTGCTGCCTCCAAATGATTTACAAATCTATTAAACTCTTTTGCAAACTTTCCTATAGCTGCAGTATCTGAAGGAAGCTTTTCATAATTTACAACACCAGCATTTTTAAATATCTGCTCTATACTTTGGAAAAGTATATTCATGTTTCTCAGATTATTTGGCAATTTATCTACAAACAATCCAGTAGGCACATCTCCTGAATACGCCTTGACCGCAGCTTCGATGTTTTTTTCCATAGTATTAGGTCGTCGATAATACTTGATAATACCAAAAGGTTTCTCAGCCATATCATAAAGTCTGTTTGTACGTGAAAAGGCCTGGATAAGGTTTTCGTATTCCATCATCTTATCCAGATATAGTGTATTAACGTACTTAGAATCAAACCCAGTTAGCATCTGATTAACCACGATAAGAATGTCAATTTGTCCATCCTTATCAAGATTTTCAAATGGTTTTTTATGGCTCAATCTCAAGCTCACTTCTTTACGAAATTTATCATATGTCGGTATAGTATATTTTTGATTAAAGTGCTTATTATAAGCCTCCAATATCTCAACTATTCCATCTTCCTTATCAAGACTACCTCCACCTTCATTGTCAATGGTCGGATCAAACATTGCTGTAATAAATAAATCAGGAAATTCTTTTACCATTATCCTATAGTAATTTACAGCCTCAGGAATACTGCTTGTTGCAAATATGGCATGAAACTTTCTATTTCTGCTGTAAAGGGTCCATTTCTTCTTGATATCCTGAATTACGCCCATTACATATTCATCTGTTTGGTACTGTTCGTTAGGTATATAATCCTCAATACCTTTTACATATTTACCATTAACAAGCTCTCCGTACATTTTTATCTGCGACGAATCCATGTACTTGAGATACATATTCTGTTTTTTAGGATCACTAAATGCATCTTGCTGATCTTTAGCTTTCGCTTTAGCAAGAGCTACTTTTTCTCTCAAATCTGAGTCATCATAGATACGAACCATGTATGGGTCAAATCCAAGAACATTTTTATCTCTAATTCCATCTCCCAAAGTATATCTATGAATTTCATCACCAAAAATGGTCGGTGTAGTACTATCCTTCTTTGCATTCAACTCTTGAATAGGTGTTCCGGTAAAACCAAAGATGAGTGCATTTTTAAATGTATTTTTTATATCTACAAGCATGTCTCCAAACGTAGAGCGGTGGCATTCATCAATGATGATAACCATCCTTTTTCGCTGGATTATCTTTAAGTCAGCTTCTATGTTGGCTACATCTTCCCTTGCAATATTACTTAGCTTCTGAATTGATGTAACAATCAAGGTATTATCAGTGTCCGGACTCTTAAGTTTTGACATAAGAACATCTGTATTTTCAGTTGCTTGCACTGATTCAGCACCCGTAGCAAATGAACGATATTCCTTCAATGACTGTATTCCTAATTCTTTTCTATCAACCAGAAAAATCACTTTTTCTGCATCGTGATTAGCTGCGATGAGTTGCGCAGCTTTGAAACTCGTCATGGTCTTTCCGCTACCTGTTGTATGCCATATATGTCCACCTAGCTGTTTCTTATCATCCCAATGGTTCTTTTTCTCGGCCACAACGTTAGCAATTCCCACTGCGGCATAATACTGATAACTTCTCATTACCTTCAGAATGCCCTCGTCTGTATCTGCAATAGTATAGAAACCGATAAGCATATGCGCCATTGGAATCGAAAGAAACTTCTTTATGAACGTATACCACTCATTAATAGGGTTATTATTAAAATCAGCCCAATGGAAATAAAATGCCTTATTAAAGATTCCTTTTTCTCCTGGGTTTGCGAAATAAACAGATTCCTTAGGCTGCATTGCCACAAAAATCTGCACAAGAGAAAAGATCCCTCTAAAAACCCCTTCATGCGAATACTTCTCTATCTGATTGTATGCATCACTTACAGGTATACCGCTTTTTTTCAGTTCCAAATGTATCACCGGCATACCATTAATTAGAAGCATAAGATCTCCTCGCCTATCATTAAGAATAGGAGATCTGGTTTTAAACTTTGGTTGTTGCACAATCTGATATCTACTTTGTCCTAACGCAATTTCCTGACGATCATATATTTTCAATGATATTTCTTTACCCAAATTCAGCGGATCATCCGGATTATCTCGAGTAATTGAAATACTTCGCCCATTAATAAATTCATTTAACGCAATTGGAGACTGCAGATTTCTTACCTGGTCCAATATTTGATCCATTTCACCCGATGTCAACGGTTGATCATTCAGACGTGTTCTTTGTTTATTGTTATTGAATAATATATTCGCCCAATTCTGAATTAACACTTCTTCAGATGGATATCTAATAACCTCTGATTCCCAGCCATGTTCAATAAGAGCTTTAATAACAGCCTCTTCAAAGTCCCTCTCTTCATTAAAAACTATTTCTGACAAGCTTAATCCCTCCTATACAAACATTTTTTGAAGACAACCTTTTTTCATTCTTTTAGTTAATTCAAGTTCTTGCTCATATGCGGTAATCATCCGTTCTAACTCTTCAAAATAGTCTGCAATCATTTCCTGTTCTTTTTGCGATTCAGGGACAACTATTTCGCTTTTCAGAATATTATCATTATACAAATGCTTAACTGTTGATCCTTCTATAAACCACTCTATTACCTGATATGATAGCTTTAGGAACTTCTTATTTATGCTTCCATTTGTTTTCAACCACACAACATTTGAGTCTTGAAAATATTCTTCTTTTCCAACATATTCTGCTGTTCTACCAATACTTCCAACAACAGATATTAAGGTGTCTCCAATTTCAGGGTACGGATATAGTTCTCTATATTCCTCAAATATTTTTCTTGAAATGAATGCATCTGGTTCTAATCCAATTGTCCCATTTTTGAAAAATGGTATTTCTCCTTTTGGTGTTGTCTGCTCCTTAAATATTCTTTTGCATGTCTGTACTGTTCCAAATTCTTCTAGCTTGCATTTTTTCCACTCTCCTGAGAATCCAGAAAATCTAACTGCGGGAATCAATTCCCCCTTTTTAGGAAAAAAGCTTTGTAAACAAGCGGCCTTAAACTCCTTTGTTCTATTTAACTTCTTTTGTAAGTTGGATATTATACCGTCAAATACACAAAAGAAATCTGCTATATTTTCTTGCTCAGGAGATTGAGGAATAATTGCTGATAAACTTGCTAATTTTTTTCCTGAAAGAGCATATCTTGTACCGCCTTCTTTATTAGTAGCAATTTGTCTTTTGAAACCACTATTCTCGTTCATATATGTTGTTAAAAAATTTGCAACATTTCCCCTTATTGTCTCAAACACTGGATATGCAGGGCTAACAATCCCTTTATCAATCAAATCTTGAACATTAAAATGAAAAACATCAGTATCACTCATTGATCTATATGTGATATAACCCTTTGGTACAATCTTATAGCCAACATTTGATCTTGTTGTAACCTCATTATTAAAGTAATCTTTCTGCAAAAATATCCCGGACATTGTTGAAGATAAAACAGGGTATTCATCTTCTTTTGTGGTTTTATCTTCGTAAAAACTTATAAGTTCTCTTATACTACTCTCTTTCCATGAATCGCCGAATCCTTCAAATCGAAGCTCCGGAGCCTTTATCCCTTTATCCATACTATTCCTCCATATACTTCTTGAACTCAGCAAGACCATTTAAATCATTGCCATTCCCAGTCAATTTACCAATCATTGCTATAAGAGATTTAGAGGCATTTCTTTTTTCAGTTTCAATATCTGCATATGTAGTAGCATACTTATGCTCAAGATCCTGAATTTCAGATACCATTGATGAAATAACCTCTCCTGGTAGTGTTTCCAGGCCAGACTGTATAGGAGTAATCCATTTTAATTCCAAAAGGTGTAATGCATCTTCCTCCTCAAGAGTTTCAATTGTTTCTATTGTCACTTTTTCTAACTCTGCTTTTTGATTCTTAACAGTTTTTTTCAGTTCACTTTCCTCATCCATTAGAAGCATAACTTGCTTCATTTTTGCTTCTAATGATTCTTCAGGAAACTCAAACCCCATTTGCAACTGTAATATTCTGGCATTTACCGCTGGCTTACCAAACGTTCCATCCTTGTTTGCAGACATTATTGACCAATTTACTACGCCATTATCCTCTATAAAAGCTACCTTGTCTTTCTTTGACGAAAGTTCAAGGTACTCCTTTAAGGCATTTATCTCAGGGTTCTCAACGTCGGCTAAAGCCTCTATAACATAAGCCTTAACCTCTTTTGCCACGAAAGCGTTCTTATCTTCATTAGTTATACTTAACTCTAATTCCTCTTCCTCCAGAGATTCTAATATCTCAGTGTACAAATTATCTATTTCTGCTAATCTAAACTCGTTTTGCCTAATTTCAGATAATAAATCATGATGAAATTCTTCTTGCACCAAGTCAAAAGGCAAAATGTGTCCTTTCCACCCCTCTTGTACTTCTGTAACTTCATCCTCATCTTCTTTTTTCTTTTTTATTACCATATTAGGCTCTACTTGGAAAATAGCATCAAAGCCTTCTCCTTGAATCATTTCAAGATCCGCAACGATTGTGTCCCAGTTTTCTGAAAGAATCTGAAAAGCCTTATATCGATCGATCAATTTTATGTTGGCAGTTCTATCGAAGATCTCTGTGCATACAGTTTCCTTTATACTTTGTGCATTAACATCAAGAATATCTTCTATAAGATAATCCTTTAGCATCTCCTCAAAGCCATCAAAACTATCGTTATATTTTTTAATGTATTCCTCGACAGATTCAAATCCATCTACTACGCCTTGTATATCAACACTTTCAACACCAACATAATCATTAGATATCTCGCTGAACAGTTTTTCATACAATCCAGGAAAAGCCTCCCAATATGCTTGAAGTGATCTAACTTCTGACTTTGGTATTCCTCCAAACATAATCGAATGAATATCCCATGGTTCCTCTTCTTCAGATGAATCTACATAGCGCGGAATATTTAAATTGTACTCATTTTCACGTATTTCGTCCTTTGATACCAATCTGGCGAATTTTTCAACATCCTTTCTTGCCTTTAAGGTATCAACTATTTCACGAATGTCTCTTGCACGTAATTTATTATTTTTGCCGACCTTCTCATATTTTTTTGATGCATCAATAATTAAAACATCTGTATCAGTTCTGGTTCTTTTTAATACCATGATAATTGTAGGTATGCTTGTTCCAAAGAAAATATTAGCTGGTAAACCAATAATTGCCTCTATATGGTTTCGCTCAATCAAAGTCTCACGTATCTTTTCTTCTTCTCCGCCTCTAAATAAAACTCCATGAGGCAAAACAATAGTCATAATGCCATCATCCTCAAGATGGTATAATTCATGAAGCAAGAAAGCATAGTCTGCTTTTGCCTTCGGTGCAACACCGAACTCCTTGAAACGAGGATCAAACTCTTTATCTTTTGGGTCCCACTTCTGAGAATATGGAGGATTAGATACTACAGCATCAACTCTGACCAACCTGTATGTTTCGTCTTTGTTTTCATCGTTTTCGAAGAACGGCCAATCATCTTCAAGCGTATCTCCGTTTCTAACATTGATATTAGCTGGACTGATCCCACGCATAACTAAATTCATACGTGTTAAATTGTATGTGTTTTCTTTCAATTCCTGTGCGTAATAATCAATCTTATTCTCGCCAGTTATATACTGTGCCATTGAGGCACCAATGTTTATAAGTAAAGAACCCGATCCGGAAGTTGGATCGTATATTTTAATATGCTCTCTATCTTTAAGATGATTAGCAACAATTTCTGACATCAAAACAGATACTTCATGTGGAGTATAGAATTCTCCCGCTTTCTTTCCCGCGTTAGCAGCAAACATACTGATGAGGTACTCGTAAATGAATCCTAAGACATCATAATCCTGTTTTCCATCCATCGGAATTCTCTTGATCAGCTTAAGTAAAGCCTTTATTGATTTTGTCTGCTTTGTTGATGTCTCTCCAAGCTTTGAGAGTCCACTTTGTAATGTCTTAAAAATATTTTCAAACAGCTTCTTATATGTTGGTTCGATATTTGTATCAAAATTGCTCAATGCATCTCTTACATCAGATACGTCAAAATCGTCCCCTTAGAAAGCCACGTTGAGAACAAATCCTCGTAAGCAATAAAGTATCCAATATTCTCGCTGATGTGTTTTACAAGCTTCTCATCATCAACTGTTACTTTCTTGATATCGTCATCAGAATACTTCTCTCCTTTCAGGAACGAAACTTCACGATCCGAAAGATATTTATAGAACATAAATCCAAGAATATAGTCCTTATATTCGTTTGCCTCTATCTTTGATCTCATCTGATTGGCGGACTGCCAAATAGTAGATGCTAATTGTTGTTTATTCATCTAGTTTTACCTCCTACCGCTAATGTCGCGGGATTATTTAATTATTTGCAGCTTTACCACTTCGAGCCCATTCCTCAAGTTCAGAATATTTGAACTTCCACGCCTTACCAATTTTTCTTCTTGGAATATCCTTACCCTTGCGAATCCAATCACGAATTGTTGCTGGCTTTACTCCTAAAAATTCTGCCGCTTCATTTGTCCCAATCCATTTTTCTTCATTATTGGTAGTACTCATAGGTTCTCCTTTTCTAAATATACTAAGCTAACTTTTATTATACATTATTTTCTGTCAAATTTCAATCGTTTGTATATGTTTATGCTTGTTTGCGTGGTGATAATTATATAAGTTAAATTATATAAAATTTCTTTGTTGAACTTTCTTCAACAC
>JAHLFA010000034.1 GCA_018883985.1 Candidatus Ruminococcus intestinipullorum
GATTTTCATTCACAGCACCGCTTCTTTTCTCTACCGTTCCTACAACAGCAATTACAAATTCACTTCTTAGCTTTGCTGCTTTCTCCATAATTTCAGCTTGTTCTTCTCCTTCAAAAACAATCTGAAGAATTCCTGTACGGTCACGTAATTCAGTAAAAACAATACCACCTTTATTTCTATTTTTCTGAACCCATCCCATTACAGTAACTTTTTCACCTATATTGGCACTAGATAACTCACCACAGCGGTGTGTTCTTTTCAATCCCTGCATAGATTCTGCCATTTTTTCTCCCTCCTCCTTATAGCTGCTTTAACGAATCACAATAGCATTCTACAATTTCTTGATATCCTTGCTCTGCTAATTGCTCTTTTTGGAACTTCTTGTTCTTCTTCATGTTTACAATCATAACTTGCTTGCCAAGCTTTCTCTCTTCTTTTGCTTGACTTAATACTTTAAGCAATCCATCCTTTGGCATATTCTTTTCTATCAAAAATGCTTTTTTCTCGCCCTGTGTAGGTATCTGGTAGCCTCTCTCCAATAACAGCATCACAATTCTCTCAAAACCAACAGAGAATCCTACTGCTGGGGTACTTTGTCCAGTGAACTTTCCTATCATTTCATCATAGCGTCCACCTCCACCAACAGAGCCACCAAATTCATCCATAGAGATTTCAAAAATTGTTCCTGTGTAGTAAGACATTCCACGTACCAGTGTTGGGTCAAAGCTCATCTTAAAGTTCGCTTCTTTCGTACTTTCTACACTTTCAATAATCATTTCTAAAGATTCTGCTACATTTTCACTTAAAAATCCTGATAACTTCTCCTTACAATAGCGAACTCCATTGATATCATTTGTGATTTCCTCAAATAATTTCAAATATTTTTCAATGGATTCTTTCGCATATCCACTTTCTTCAAGCTCTTTTGCAACACCCTCTAGTCCAATCTTGTCCATCTTATCTAAAGTAATAAATACGCTGTCATATTCCTCTTCTGCAAATCCACTGTATGCTGCCATTGCTTTTAAAATTCTTCTATCATTAATTCGAATCGTAAACTTTTCAAAGTCTAATTTTCCAAGAAGTGTTGTAGTAGCTAAAATTAATTCTATTTCTGCAAGATTTCCTGCTTCTCCTAAGATATCAATATCACATTGCATAAACTGACGGAAACGTCCTCTTTGCGGTCTGTCAGCTCTCCATACATTTCCCATCTGCAATGCTTTAAATGGAGATGGAAGTTCATTGCTATGGTTTGCATAATACCTAGAAAGTGGAACAGTCAAATCATATCGAAGTCCCCCATCTACTACATCTAACTCTGTCTTTGCATCTTCAAGCTTTAATTTTTCTCCTCGCTTCAAGATTTTAAAAATCAATTTTTCATTATCTCCACCTTGCTTGCTGCATAAATTTTCAATATGCTCTACACAAGGCGTTTCGATTGAAGAAAATCCAAAAGATTTATATGTTTCTTTTATTAGTCCAATGACATAATCTCGAATTTCCATTTCAGCTGGCATCATATCTTTCATGCCAGTTACAGGTTTCTTTTTCAACGCCATAGCCATGCTTCCTTTCGTTCTATCATTTCGTCAATACGGTTTATATATTCCGTAACCCCTTTTACATTCTCTATACGAATGAGATTGCTCATTCTATCTGAATCCAAATGAATTTTTTCTGGCAATACAATTTTTGTAGAAGCTCCTGCTCCTGCTGCCAAAATTGTCTGCTTTTCTTCCATAATAAGTATATTATATATTCCTGCTTTGTCAACCTTTGCGTATCCAACATTCTCGAAGTTTCCCGCTATATTTTTCTGCCTATAAAGATAATATGGAAGCAATCCCATTCTTCTTGCAGAATCTGCACTTTCTTCAATCATCTGCTCAATTTCCGTATGAACATCCATCTTTTTTTCTTGCCCTAGACGAGCCGCACGTTTCATTGCCAATGCATGAACTGTTAAACTATCTGGTTGAAGTTTTTGTATTTGACAGAGCGTGTCTTTCATCTCCTGCACACCTTCTTTAGGCAGTCCTGCAATTAAGTCCATATTAATATTGTCAAAACCTAGCTCTCTTGCTTTATAGAAGATAGCTCTTACATCATCTACTGTATGAGATCTCCCTATAATATCCAATGTTTTTTGCTGCATAGTTTGTGGATTTACAGAAATTCTTGTAACGGGAAACTCTCGCATCACTTTTAATTTATCCTCTGTAATACTATCAGGGCGTCCCGCTTCTATTGTATATTCTTGAAGATATTCATAGGAAAAGGAAGCTTCAATCGCACCCAAAACCTTTTCTAACTGCTTTGGCTCTAAAGTTGTAGGTGTTCCCCCACCTATATAAATAGTATTTAACTTCTTTCCTTTCACGCCTTGCCCTAAAGCATGAATTTCCTTACACAACGCTTCTATATAATGATCAACCTCATGCTTCCACTTCTCTAATGGAGATGAACTAAAAGAACAGTAGGAACATATACTCGGACAAAAAGGGATTCCAACATAAAGACTAAATCCATCCTCTTGATCTAGATTTGATAATAGCTTCTTCTCTCTTTGAGCAATCTCTAAACTCAACCTTGCTTTCTTTTCACTGACTTTATATTCCTGCTCTAGAAAAGTAAGGATATCATCCAACTCCGTCCCCTCTTCTAATCTTTGCATCACTAACTTTGTAGGTCGCACTCCTGTAAGCATTCCCCAAGCCAGCTTTTTTCCTGTCCTATCAGATAAATACTCATAAACTTTCTTTGTGACAAACTTTTTCTGTTCTTGTCTATCGACAAACCCTTTTACTTCCTCAACAGAAATAGAAAAGCAAGAACCTTCCTCTAAATTTAATACTACTAGGGATTCCTGCTCTTCTTTTAAAATTTGCTGTATTTCCTCATTTGGAAAAAAGGCTTTCACAATGTGGTATATATTATACATATATAATGTATCTTTACTACTAATGTGTATCATAGTTTTTCATTTTCCGCTATAAGAACGGATTATTCTCCTTCTCGTATGCAATCGTAGTTTCTTCCATATGCCCTGGATATACAATCGTATCATCTGGAAGTGTAAAAAGCTTCTCTTTTATTGATTTCACTAAAGCACTCATACTTCCTGTTGGAAGATCTGTTCTACCTATTGAATTGCAGAACAAAGTATCTCCACTAAATAGGACTCCTCTTTCTTGAATATAGTAGCAGCATCCCCCTATCGTATGTCCTGGCGTGTAAATACTTTGTATAGAAAAACCTGCTAATTCTAAAACTTGTCCATCTACCACATAATTTACCTCTTTTAATTCATAGAAAATTCCATATGCAGATGATAAATTCTTCGATGCATCCTCTAGCAGCTCTCGTTCCATTTCTCCTGCATACACTGGAATATCATATTGCTTCTTAATTGTATCAACTCCCATGATGTGGTCAAAATGTCCATGCGTCAAAAGGATGGCCTGAGGTGCCAATCCTTCCGACTCTATATAGGACATCAATTCTGAAGATGATGCTGCTGGATCAATTATCAAACATTCTTTTGTTTGTTCATTTTGCAATACATAACAATTGGTAGAAACCATTCCTATTATAAATTTTTTTATTTTCATTTTATTACCCCGCTGTACGTTCAATATCCAAAATTCCCTCTAAGTGATGCAACTTTTCTATCATTCGATTCAGTTCTTCTCTTCCATGCACAATAAACCCAATATCTAACGTAGCAGTTCCTTTCTTACTTGTACGGATATTTAAGGACTTAACATCAATTTTGCTTTCTGTAAATATTTTCGTAATATCTAACAAAAGTCCATGTCTATCATTTGCATATACCTTTAATTCGGCTAGATATCGTCCACCGTTTTCACTTTCGGCTGTATCCTCCCACTCTGCATCGATCAAACGCTCTCTTTCGGCTGCAGATAAATGAAGCATGTTCACACAATCTGTTCGATGAATAGACATTCCTCGCCCTCTTGTTACAAATCCAACAATTTCATCACCAGGAACTGGGTTACAGCATTTTGAGAAACGCACAGCCATATCATCAATTCCTTTTACTACAATTCCACTCTTTGATTTTGCAATATGAACCTTATTCTGATTTGCCTCTGATATTTTTTCTAAAATGCTTTCATCTGTAATTTCTTTCTTGTGTTCTTTTTCATATTCTTCTACAAGGCGATTGACAACCTGACCTTCCTTAAGTCCTCCATGTCCAATGGCTGCCATTACAGACTCCCAATCTCGAAATCCATATTTTTTCTGAACAACCTGCTGATACTTTGCTTTCATAATATCAGATTGAACAATCCCTTTCGACTTGCAGTAAGATGCCAGAAGTTCTTTTCCTCTTACAATATTTTCTTCTTTAAATTCATGTCTAAACCATTGATTAATTTTATTTTTTGCTTGTGTACTCTTTACAATGTTTAGCCAATCCCTACTTGGACCTTTAAAATTTTGAGAGGTTAAAATCTCAATACGATCCCCATTTTGAATTTTATAATCGTTGTTTACTAATCTGCCATTAACACGGGCACCTACCATCTTATTCCCCACCGCACTATGGATTGCATATGCAAAATCTATAGGTGTAGATCCATTTGGTAAATTCTTTACATCACCGTTTGGTGTAAAACAATAAACATCTTCCGCAAATAAATCCAAATCGCCTTTTAATAAACTCAAGAATTCTCGATTATCAGACATATCTCTTTGCCATTCCAAAATTTGACGAAGCCAACTTAACTTCTCTTCTTCCTGAGCTTTTCTCTTTGTTGCATCTCCTCCTTCTTTGTATTTCCAGTGAGCTGCAATTCCGTACTCAGCAGTTTTGTGCATTTCTTCTGTACGAATCTGAATTTCAAATGGCTGTCCTGATGGTCCCATCAATGTTGTATGCAAAGATTGATACATGTTAGCCTTTGGCATTGCGATATAATCCTTAAACCGCCCTGGTATGGGAGTATACATCTCATGAATAACGCCTAATGCTGCATAACAATCTTTCACAGAATTTACAATAATACGTACTGCAAATAAATCATATATCTGATCGAGCGTCTTATTTTGATTAACCATCTTTTTATAAATACTAAAAAAGTGCTTTACTCGTCCATAAACTTTTGTCGAAATTCCCGCATTCTCCATATGGCGAGATACTTCAGCAACAATCTGCTGAACAAATTCCTCTCGCTCTGTCTTACGCTCATTCAAATCTTTTACAAGCTGATAATATACTTCTGGATGATAATACTTTAAGGAAAGATCATCTAGCTCTATCTTAATCTTAGAAATACCTAAGCGATGTGCGATTGGACCATAAATATCCATAGTTTCTCTTGATTTTTCCTTCTGTTTCTCTGGTGTCATAAACTCCAAAGTTCTCATATTATGAAGGCGATCTGCAAGCTTAATGATAATAACTCGGATATCTTTTGCCATCGCTAAAAACATCTTTCTTAAATTTTCAGCTTGTATTTCCAATTTATCTTTGGCATAGGACAGTTGTCCTAGCTTTGTTACTCCATCTACTAAAAGAGCTACTTCCTCTCCAAACTGCTCTGTAATATCTTCTACTGTAACGTCTGTATCTTCTACAGTATCGTGGAGCATTCCTGCAACAATTGTTTCTTTATCCATTTCCAAATCAGCCAATATAATTCCTACCCAAAGTGGATGGATAATATAAGGTTCCCCTGATTTTCTAACTTGATTCTTATGTGCTTCCATAGAAAGCTTATACGCTTTTTCAATCAAAGTAATATCTGCAGAGGGGTGATACTTTCTCACTCTTGCAATCAACGCCTGATATAATTGTTCAGGGTTTTGATAATCTTCAGGTGCTTTTACAGCATGACCATCTACGATCTCCAAATTTTTATTTAGTAATTCATACTCCAATGTACCTGCCATACCAAATTCCCCTTTCTTTTGTCGTAAATTTTGTTCCTTCTAGTATAGCATTATTATAGATAATTTTCTACAATAATCTGTAGTGTTTTATTTCCTTGAAATTCATTTACAGCTGGGTAATATGTAACTGACAGCTGTTCTTGAGATTGCATGTACTCCATACATTTTTGCACATCCCCAAAATATATCGCATCAATTTTATTTCCATTTAAATCTTCTGCTTGAAACTTCAAGACATTTTTATTTTTCCCTATAATACGTGGATTACGTACTCTTATATTTTTCTCTGCAAAAACAGGCTTTGAATTTCCCTTTCCAAAAGGCTCTAATAGTTCCAACTCTTGTATAAACTCTTCTGAAATAAAAGAAAATGGTAATCGCATATCTATTGAAACTTTTGGACATAAATCTTCGTCTGTTAACTGAGCTAATTCATTGATTTTTTGACGAAAAGATTCTACATTTTCTTCCTCTAACGATAACCCTGCTGCTAATTTATGTCCTCCAAACTTCGTAAAAATTGTTTTACATTTACACATTTCTTCATACATATTATATGCCTCAATAGAACGCCCTGAACCTTTCACCCCATGCTCTGCCTTTGTTAATACAAATGTAGGCTTATAGTATCGTTCTTTAATTCTGCCAGCAATAATTCCTGCAATACTTTCGTGACAATCTGGAAGATAAATCACCAAAACACGATCCTTTCCTACAGATGTTGTTTCAATCAATTTGACTGCCTGCTCAACGCCTTTTTCCGTCAACTCTTTTCTATTATCATTTAACACCTTTAAATCTTCTGCTATTCTTACAGCATCCCTCGTTGTTTTTGCTTCTAATAGTTCCAATGCTCTCTTTGCAGTATCCAATCTTCCGCTCGCATTAATACATGGTCCTATAATAAAACCTATATGATAAGAAGAAAGTCGATTTTTATCTATCTGATTACATTCCATCAAAGCTTTTAGCCCTAGATTTTCTGTAGTTTTTAAGAGTCTTAGTCCTTTCTTTACAAAAATTCTATTTTCCCCTACTAAATCCATAACATCTCCGATGGTTGCAATCGCTACATTTTGAATGAGATACTCGATTTCTTCTAGTGATTTCCCTTTTTCCTTATATAAAGATTCTATTACTTTATATGCTACTGCTGCTCCACAAAGCCCTTTAAAAGGATAGCTACAATCTATTTGATGTGGGTTTACTACTGCATCTGCCTTTGGAATAATATATTCTTTTCTTCCATCGTATTCCTGATATGGGATTTCATGATGGTCTGTTACAATGATTGTCAGCTTTTGTTGTTTTCCATATTCAATTTCATCATATGCTGCAATACCATTATCACATGTGATAATAGTATCAACTCCATCCAAAATCGCTCGATCTATAAGAAGTTTACTTAAACCATATCCATCCTTCATTCGATCTGGTATATCCGTATCTACACAAGCACCTAACTTTTGCAGCCCCTCTTTTAGAATATAAGAAGCATTCACGCCATCAATATCATAATCCCCCATAACTCGGATTTTTTTGCCTTCCTGTATTTTATTAGAAAGTATTGCTATGGCACGCTTCATATCCTTCATTAAGAAACCATCATGCAAATCTGCTTCTGTTCCATTTAAATAGTTGGCAATATTATCATCTCCTATAATATCTCTATTGCGAATTAATCTTGCCAACATAGGTGATATTTGATATTTTTTTGCAATTGCTTCAAAGTCTGCTTTTTTCATAGTTACGAACCATTTCTGCATGCGATATCCTCCTTTTTATATCCTATCTTTAAAAGATAAAATGAGACTGCACACGCTACCTGTGTGACAGCCTCACTCCAACTTTCATCACTTCTATTTTTTTATAATTTTACTCTTCATAATATACCACAATGCACCTGTAAGACATACAGAAGAATATGCTCCATATCCAACTCCTACCATCAAAGGAAGTGCAAACTCTTTCACAGAGCTTACGCCTAGCACAAATAACACTACTACCATTACAAATGTTGTGAAAGAAGTATATATAC
>JAHLFA010000035.1 GCA_018883985.1 Candidatus Ruminococcus intestinipullorum
ATCGCTTCTGCTCGGTTCACAAAATCTACACGTACTAGCTCTACCCTCTCCCAATACTCTTCCTCAGCCTCTACAAGATATTTTTTTGTATCTTCTAACATGCTCCGAATATACGAATCACTACGATTCCAAACAATTTCAATAATTCCCCAAAATGATATACCCGTTAAAAGCACTGTTAATATTGTAAAAATTACAACAAACCGTTTGTATAATATTTTCATCTCATCCCCCTATCTTATGAAAAACTCATGATTTACTCCTTTATATTCATCAATATTTCCTCATAATTCGCTCTTGGAAGAGGTCTTGAATAAAAATATCCTTGTGCAAAATAACATTGATTTGATACTAAGAAATCAACCTGTTCTTGTGTCTCTACACCTTCTACAATCAACTCCATCCCCAAATCAGAAATCATATCAATTGTAGATCGTATAATAATTTCTGTCTTTTGATTGTTAATATTGCTAATAAAGCTACCATCTAATTTTACAGTATCAAACTTTGTTTTTGCAAGTACTTGTAGCCCTGACATCCCTGTACCATAATCATCCATATCTACCTGACAGCCTTGCCTATGCAGTGATTCCACAATATAATCTGCCGCTTCACTATCATCATAAACAGCACTTTCTGTAATTTCAAATGATAGCTTTGATGGGTCTACATTGTATTCTTTAATCAGATTTGATATTTTTCTTACAATATGTTTTGGCTTTTTCAAATGAAGTCTTGATAAGTTGACGGATACCCTTTTAATTGGCAATCCTTTTCGCTCCATTTCTTTCATTTCTCTACATACCATCTCAATCATAACTTCATCCAAAGCAGTAATTTTCCCATTCTTCTCAAAGCATGGAATAAAATCTCCTGGAGAAACGATTTCTTGATTTGGCTTAATCCAGCGAACTAACGCCTCTGAACCTATTACTTCTTTTGTTCTCATATCATACTTTGGCTGATAGAACACTTGGAACTCATTGTTATCTACAGCACTTGCAAAAGAAGAATTCATTTCTAAATTTTTTAATTGAACGTTTTTCAAATTGCTGTTAAAAAATGCATATTTTTCCGTTGTGCTTACCTTTACAGTTTCCTTGGCTATAACGGCATTTGTATAGGCTGTGTGAAGACTACTACCCTTTTCCACCTTACAAATTCCCATAGATATACTAAAAGGAATCACTCTTGTATATGAAATATCACTTTTGATTCTCTGTAAATACTTTTTAACCTTTCTAGTAACCTCATCCTCAGAATCTGCATGAATAATTGCAACAAAATAATCGCTATGTTCTCTGTAAATTTCATCCATAGGAAATTCTTCTTCAAAAGTATTTCCTATATATCGCAATACCTTATCACTTTCTTCACTTCCATATGCTACATTTACTGCTTTAAAAGCATCAATATCCAACGCTGCCACATATAGATATTCCTTATCCTTTCTTTTCTCAAAAGTGGTCTCTAAATAACTGTAATTTTTCTTTCTTGTTACAGAATCAATAAAAACAGACTCACTAATTTTTATACGATGTCTTTGCAGGGAATAAATCAACAAAATAAATCCTGCCGCAATTCCCATCAATAACACCACAATCAAAATCATCAAATATCTTTCAAAACTATAAATATTTTTGAAATAATTATTTTTCAAAAGAATACTTACGCAGTACCAGTCATTCACATTCATCTTTGACATGCATGCTATATATTCTTTCCCGTTGTGCTTTATATCAAAATAACTATTACCCCTCATCTCACTGGATGGTATAATAGAATCATCCTTCTCAATACTATCTGCTAATTCACGATACTCTTTTTGTGTATACTCTCCAAAATCTGTAATTAATTTTCCTTTCGAGTTTAATACAATGCTCTGTGCATCATCCACTCTAGAATTAATGTTTAATAGTTCTACAAAACCTTCTGCTTCATAACACGCAGATAACAGACATTCAACCTCTCCATCCCTATAAACTGGAACAACAAAAATATTTAAACTTTTTTGTTCTAATTCTGCTTGGTATCCCTCTGTTATTACAGATTCTCCTTGGAATCCCTTGTCCACATACTCGTATGGACTTAAATCAAGCACTTCACCTAACGTATTATAACAAGTTCCATCAGGCAAAATAACTCCCATATTATAAAATCCATATTGGCTAACAAACCTGTCTAAATTTTCTAATATTTCTGGGATATTTTCATCATTTCTATTTCCTATCTCAATAGCAATTAACTCTAGTATATCTTGTTTGGACAACAACTCATCTTCTATAACAAGTGCTGTTCTCCTATTAATATTTAATACACTTTCTTTTATAGAATTATATGTTTGTTCCTCTATCTGGTTTTTTATTACAAAAAAAAGACTAAATAAAATTATAATTAATATGGATATGCAAATGCCTATAAAAACTTTGGCTCTCCTTTTCAATCCATACTCCTTATTTATCTTATTCATATAATTCCTCCTTAATAACACCTAAAAGACCAAAGATTTGTGTATCTTCGGTCTTTTTTATACTCTTATTTACTATTTTGAGCTAAAAGTTTCCTATACTCTTCACTCGTAATAGGTCTAGAATATAGAAATCCTTGTGCAAATCTACAATTATTGGAAACCAAAAATTCTGCTTGATCTTCTGTTTCTACACCCTCTACAATCAATCCAAGTCCTAATTTTGAAATCATATCAATCGTAGATTCTACAACTGTCTTTGTTTTTCTATTATCCAAATCTACAATAAAACTTCTATCTAACTTAATGGTATCAAATTTTGTTCTTGTTAAAACGGAAAGTCCTGACATTCCTGTTCCAAAATCATCCATATCCACTTCACATCCCATACAATGCAAAGACTCAACAAGATGATTTACACCAGTACTATCATTATAAAACGCACTCTCTGTAATTTCAAATGAAATTTTTGATGGGTCTATTTGATACTCGTCTATCAGATGTTTAATTTTACCAATAATATAGGATGGACGTCTTATATGCACTCTTGATAAATTGATAGAAACCTTCTTTACGTCAATTCCTCTCAATGTCATATTATGCATTTGTGAACAAACCATTTCAATCATAAGTTCATCCAAAAAGACAATTTTCCCACTGGATTCAAAACATTCGATAAACTCTCCTGGTGAAACCATTGTACCATCTTCTTTTATCCAACGAATCAAAGCCTCTGAACCTATGACTTCTTTCGTCCTCATATCATACTTTGGTTGATAATATACTTGAAACTCTTTATTGAGAACAGCCTCCTCAAAAGAGGAATTTAACTCCATATTTAAAATCTGACTTCTTTTAATCTTGGAATCAAAAAATGCATATTTTATATCTGAATTTCTTTTAATTGTATCTTTTGCAATAATAGCATCTGTGTAAGCTGTATATAAATCATCACTATTTCTTATGCAAGAAATACCTAACGAAACAGTAAATGGGACAATATACCCTTTTGCCATATCTGATCTCATTCTATACATGATACGATGCATCACTGCCTCTATCTGTTCTCTTGTTCCCTCTTTCATTACGCAAATGAAATGGTCACTATGCTTACGATAAATTTCATCATTAGGTGCTTCTTCTGAGAATACTCGATAAATATACCGAAGTACCTCATCACCTACACTACTTCCATACATTGTATTTAATGTATTAAAATCATCAATATCAATGGCTACAACTGCTGCATTTTTATTTCTCTTTTCGTTGTAGCTAGCCTCTAAATACTCGTAGTTCTCTCCACCAGTAACTCGATCAATGTATGTAAGATTATAAAGACGTTTCTGATATCTAAAGAATAGATACCATACTACTATAAGGATTGCGACAATACATACAAATAAAATTGCCAATACAGAGAATACATATTTTTGAAATTCTCCTATTTGTACAAGTACTGCATCTTTTGCAATAAAGCTCATGTAATACCAATCATTGATATTTAATTTTGTCATATAGCCATAATACTGGGTTCCTTCATATTCAAAGGTTACATAGTTATCTTCCTTAACATCATCTGATGGAACTATATTAGGATTGTCATTGATAGCTTTTCCTATTCTCTCGTACTCACTATCTAAATGTCCTGAAAATTCTACAACGCTTTTCCCTTCAGAATCTAGTACTACGCTGCTACCCTTCGCAAAAATATGACCAATATTTAACATTTCAGCAAACTCTTCTGAACGATAGCTTGCACTTAGTATATATGCAATTTCTCCATTTTTCTTTACTGATGCTGTAAAAATACTAAGGTCTGCATTTTCTCCATCTTCTGATACTACATTTTCAATGGTCAAAGGGGTATTTTTATAATATTCAAAATCTATCCCAGATAAAGTAACTCCTTTGTTGGTATACCCTGTTCCATCTGGCAGTATAATTCCCATATTATAAAATCCATAAGCTTCTGCACAGACATCTAAGTACGCTAGTATACTCTCATTCGGATCCACTTCATGTTTCGTCAATGTATCTGCTAGTGTATAAAGAAGCTTCTGCTTATCGTTAATCTCATTCTGTATAATAACAGCACTTCTCTCATTTGTGCTAATAATGGTATTTTTCACTGCTTCTAAAGTATATGCCCCTACTTCTCTACGGATATTTAAATAAGCAATTGTAATGAACACACCCGCCAATACGGCCATAATACCTATAAGAATTCTTCCTTTTTTTTCTAACACGAACCTTCTCTTTACGTTTTTCATAACCATCTCCTTAACAACTAACAAAATAAGAAAACATCGAACTTTTGTACTCATTTGTAAAAAGGAATCCGGCACACATCCATTCGTGTTCTAGATCCCCCACTTTACACCTGGCTACTGCATCCATATCCAAGTAAACAATGTCTGTCTGTCTGTCTGTCTGTCTGTCTGTCTGTCTGTCTGTCTGTCTGTCTGTCTGTCTGTCTGTCTGTCTGTCTGTCTGTCTGTCTGTCTGTCTGTCTGTCTGTCTG
>JAHLFA010000036.1 GCA_018883985.1 Candidatus Ruminococcus intestinipullorum
CTTTATATACAAAATAGGGACAGTACACAAACCATTGCGTCTGTCCCATTCTTTTTGTTTAAAATCTAGAAATCAACTTCTGTTCCATAATATGTACACATAAAGAGTTTTTCCATTGCTTCTGGATCGATTGCTCTTGGATTAGATCCTGTACAAGCATCTCCTACTGCAAGCTCTGCAATTTTAGCAATTTTCTCTTTAAATTCATTTTCTTCTACTCCAAATTCTTTTAGAGTTTTTGGAATATTTAATGTCACATTGAATGCATCGATTCTAGCAATCAGACTGTTAATTAGTGCTTTTTCTGATGCCCCATCCAATCCCATCTTACGTGCAATTTCTGCATAACGTTTTGCCGCAATTGGATCTTTTGCATTGTATTTAATTACATATGGTAAATAGATAGCATTTGCACATCCATGAGGAATATGTCCTGTGGAGAATGCTGCACCTGTCTTATGTGCCATAGAGTGTACGATTCCTAAAAGTGCATTAGAAAATGCCATTCCTGCTAAACACTGTGCATAGTGCATTTGCTCTCTTGCTGCCATATCACAATGATAGGATGCTGGAAGATAATCCAATACCATTTCAATTGCTTGTAATGCAAGAGGATCTGTAAATGGACCATTCAATGTAGAAACATATGCTTCAATTGCATGTGTCAATGCATCCATTCCTGTATATGCTACTTGTTTTACTGGAAGACCTTCTACTAATTCAGGATCTACGATTGCAACATCAGGTGTAATGTTAAAATCTGCTAAAGGATATTTTACTCCTGTTTGATAGTTTGTAATAACTGAAAATGCTGTTACTTCTGTTGCTGTTCCTGAAGTAGTTGGAATCGCCGCAAATTTTGCTTTTTGTCTTAACTCTGGGAAGTTAAATGGAGTACATAACTCTTCAAATGTAACTTCTGGGTACTCATAAAATGCCCACATTGCTTTTGCAGCATCAATTGGAGAACCTCCACCCATAGATACAATCCAGTCTGGTTCAAAAGCACGCATCGCCTCTGCACCTTTCATAACAGTTTCTACTGATGGGTCTGGTTCCACACCTTCAAACAATTGTACTTCCATTCCAGCTTCTTGTAAGTACCCAACAGCTTTGTCCAAAAATCCCTGACGTTTCATGGAGCCTCCACCTACGATTAGGATTGCTTTTTTTCCTTTTAAATTCTTTAATTCTTCAAGGCAACCCTTTCCATGATAAATATCTCTTGGCAAACAAAATCTACTCATACTTCACATCTCCTTATAATAAAATCTGTTGTCTTCAGCTAGGTATATTATAACACTGTTAAACTTTTAACGCAACAATTTTCTCATTCGTACAAGTAATTTCTTTTTGTTACTGCCGTTTGTTTTCCAGATTTGCTTATTAAAACTGCACTAAATATTGTTTGTCCCTTTGGCATAGCAATTGGCTCTGTATATTTTAGAGAATTCTCATTTGGCTCTGTTCCATCCAAAGTATAATATGCTGTGTAACCTTCAGGTACCTGAATTGTTATTTGCGTTGCTGTATAATATTGCCCTGTAGATGGAGTTACAGCTGGTGCATCTGCAATTGGAAATTCAATTTCATATGTTTGAGAAACTACAACACTTGGAATTTCCTTTTCGTTGTACGCCACGGCCTTTACTTCAAATACCCCTTCTTGTGTCAAGCGAATTGGCTCTTCATAAAGGATGCCATCTTTTGTTGGATCACTACCATCTACCGTATAGTACACTTTTGTTCCATCTTCTGCCGAAACTGTAATCTCCTGTACCTCGTCATATTTTCCTTCCCGTAAACTAAATTGTGGTGCTTTGGATACATATGCTTTTACAGCCTCTAGTACTTTCTCTTCCTCGCATTCCTCCAACAAAATAGAAATTTTTCCTAATTGTTCTGTTTCTTCATAGTATGCTATGGCAGCTTGATACAATCCCACTTGGTTTGGAGAAGCAGAAACGGATGATATCAAAAACTTCTCAGCCTCTTCTAGTTGATCTTGCTTTTCGTAAATTTCTAACATTCCACGATAGGCATCTTCCTTTTCTTGGTCTTTTTCGATTGCACGCTCAAAATGTCGCTTTGCCACATCATACTCTTCCATTTGCAAAGCTAAATACCCTTTTTTCACCTGACCTGTATACGAATTTTGATAAAGAATCCATCCTAGAGGAATGCAAATCACTATAAGAAGAATCCCTAAAATAGCAGCTCTTTTTCTTCGTCTTTGCTTCATCCGTTTTCTTCTAATCGCATGTTTTCTTCTTTGTTCCTCTACAGAATCCCTTTTTTGTTCCATTTTATTTGGCTGTGTATTGGATTCTATGTTCTGCATCTTAGGAGTTCCTTTTTTTTGATAAGGAACTCTTTCTATTACACGTGTATAATTTTTTTGTGCATGGATATCTTTTCTATTGTAATTACGGATTTCTTCTGTAAAAATCTGTCTTGTTACATCTTCTACGGAATCTTTCACCTCTTGCGTAAGTACATCTTCTAGAGGATTGTAATCTGGCACAATCTGTACCTCTCTCCCACACCTTGGACAACTCATCCATCCTTCTGGAATAATGGCATCACACTGTGTACATCTCATACTAAATTCCCCCTAATTACGCACCGTTTCCACGCAATTATCCATGAGCATTACAATCGTCATTGGACCAACTCCACCAGGGACTGGTGTAATTGCTAATACTTTATCCTCAACAGCTTCAAAATCCACATCACCACAAAGTCGATTGTTTTCATCTCGATGAATTCCTACATCTATGACAACAGCCCCCTCTTTCACATACTCTGCTGTAATCATTTTCTTTTTACCGACTGCTGCAATTAAAATATCTGCTCTTTTTGTAATTTCCTGTAAATTTTTTGTTTTTGAATGTGCGATTGTCACAGTAGCATTTTCACGCAACAGCAATGCTGCCATAGGTTTCCCCACAATATTGCTTCTACCTACAATTACACATTCTTTTCCTTCTATCTCTATATTGGAGCGTTTTAAAAGCTGTATCACCCCTGCAGGAGTACAAGATAAGAAGCCTTTTTCACCTAACCAAAGGCGTCCAACACTAATTGGATGGAAACCATCTACATCCTTTTTAGGAGAAATAGCTTTCAAAATGGTATCTTCATCCATATGTTCTGGAAGAGGCAACTGCACTAAAATACCATTCACTTGTTCATCCTCATTCAATGTTGTAATTAACTTCAATAATTCTTCTTGTACTGTGTCAGCTGCTAATTGATAAGATAACGATTCAATCCCAATATATTCACAGGCTTTCTTTTTATTGTTTACATAAACAGAAGATGCCGCATCATTTCCAACTTGGATTACTGCAAGACTTATTTTTCTTCCAGCCTCTTTGAAACGAGATACCTCTTCTTTTAATTCATCTTTTATTTCTTGTGCTATTTTTTTTCCATCTATTAATTTAGCCATGTCCTACTCCTCTAAAACAATCCTGTAATTTTTCCATGTGCATCCACATCAATCTGATTCGCTGCTGGAACTTTTGGCAAGCCTGGCATTGTCATAATAGACCCTGTTAATGCTACAACAAATCCCGCACCTGCACTTACATATACTTCTCGAATATGGATATCAAAATTTTCAGGACGCCCTAATTTCTTCGCATCATCAGAGAAAGAGTATTGATTTTTTGCCATACAAATTGGAAGATGTCCAAATCCAAGCTCTGTAATCTTATCCAATTGCCTTTTGGCAGCAGGCTCGTATACAACTCCTCTTGCTCCATAAATTTCCTGTGCAATGGTTTCTATCTTTTCTTGCAAAGAACAAGTATCTTCATAAAGTAACTTAAAGTCACTTGGAGTATTCTCTAAGGTTTGTATCACTTTTTCAGCCAGTTCTATTCCACCTTCTCCGCCTTTTCCCCAAACATTTGCAAGAGCGAACTCACAGCCTCTCTTTTCACAAAATTCACGAATATATTCGTTCTCAGCCTCTGTATCTGTCACAAAGGAATTCAATGTTACAATAACAGGAACTCCAAATTTACGTATATTTTCTATGTGCTTTTCTAAGTTTACAATCCCCTTTTGTAATGCCTCAAGATTTTCTTCTCCTAAATCTTGTTTTGCAGCTCCACCATTGTATTTCAAAGCACGTACAGTAGCTACCAATACTACAGCATCTGGTTTTAATCCTGCCTTGCGACATTTAATATCCATAAATTTTTCTGCACCTAAATCTGCACCAAATCCAGCTTCTGTTATAGCAATATCTCCTAATTTTAATGCTAGCTTTGTAGCTGTTACACTATTACATCCATGAGCAATATTTGCAAATGGGCCACCATGTACAAGAGCTGGTGTATGTTCTAATGTCTGTATCATGTTTGGTTTTATAGCATCCTTTAACAAAGCTGTCATTGCACCTGTTGCCTGCAAATCTTTAGCAGTAACTGGATTTCCATCAAAGGTATATGCCACTATAATTTTTCCAAGACGAGCTTTTAAATCTTCTAAATTCTCTGCCAAACACAAAATTGCCATAATCTCTGAAGCAACTGTAATCACGAAATGATCCTCTCGTACCATTCCATCTGTCTTATTTCCAAGACCAACTACAATGTTTCTCAAAACACGGTCATTCATGTCTAAACAACGTTTCCACACTATATTACGTGGGTCAATTCCAAGTGTATTTCCTTGTTGGATATGATTATCGAGCATCGCTGCAAGTAAATTGTTGGCTGATGTAATTGCATGGAAATCTCCTGTAAAATGCAAATTCAAATCTTCCATAGGAAGTACTTGTGCATAACCTCCCCCAGCAGCTCCACCTTTTACACCAAAACATGGTCCCAAAGAAGGTTCACGAAGTGCAACAACAGCTTTCTTTCCAATTTTAGCCATAGCCTCTCCAAGACCAACTGTAATTGTTGTTTTTCCTTCCCCAGCAGGAGTAGGGTTAATTGCTGTTACTAAAACAAGTTTTCCATCCTCGTTGTGCTTTACTCTCTCCCAAAGCTCATCTGATAACTTTGCTTTATATTTCCCATAAAATTCTAACTCTTCCTCTGCAATCCCTATGCTAGCAGCCACATCCTTGATATGATGAAGTTGTGCTTCCTGTGCAATCTGAATATCCGTTTTCATTTTTGACCCTCCTAATTTATAAGTTTTCCTGTATATATTGTTCAAATTCCTCTTTTGTCATTAATACCTTTCGAGGTTTTGTTCCTACTTCTTCGCCCACAACTCCAGCTTCTGCCAGCTGATCCATGATTCGTGCAGCCCGATTAAATCCAATTTTAAACATTCTCTGAAGCATTCCAATAGATGCTTTCTCCTTCTCGATAATAAAGCGGCCTGCATCTGCAAAGTAAGCATCTCTATCATTTCCACTATCTACTGCCCCTGGCATACCTGGTGCAGATACTGGAATATCTGCATTCACATGTTCCTCTATTTCTTCACTGTATGAAGCCTTTCCATGATTTTCAATCAAGTAATCTACTACCTTTTGTACTTCTTTATCAGAAACAAATGAACCTTGTACACGCACTGGCTTTGGATATCCTGTAGGATAAAATAGCATATCCCCTTTTCCCAATAATTTCTCTGCTCCATTCATATCAATAATGGTTCTGGAATCAACTCCAGAAGATACGGAAAATGCAATTCGAGATGGCATATTTGCCTTAATCAAACCAGTAATGACATTTACAGACGGTCTCTGGGTTGCAATAATTAAATGAAGACCAGCTGCTCTTGCAAGCTGTGCCAATCGACAAATTGCACCTTCTACTTCTCCAGGAGCAACCATCATCAAATCTGCAAGCTCGTCTACAATGATAACAATCTTTGGAAGTTTTTTTGGTTTTCCTTCTTCATTGCCAAGCTGTTCTACCTTGTCATTGAATCCCTTCAAATCTCGTACATTATATTCTGCAAATAATTGGTATCGTTTCATCATTTCTGCTACAGCCCAGTTTAAAGCACCTGCTGCTTTCTTTGGATCTGTCACCACAGGGATTAGTAAGTGTGGGATTCCATTATATACACTAAGCTCTACTACTTTTGGATCCACCATAATAAGCTTTACTTCTTCTGGGTCAGCATGATATAGAATACTCATAATTAAAGTATTGATACAAACGGATTTTCCTGAACCCGTTGCTCCTGCCACTAATAAATGTGGCATCTTGGCTATATCTGCCACAACAACCTTTCCTGCAATATCCTTTCCAACTGCAAATGGAATATTTGCCTTGCTGTTTTTAAAGTCATTGGACTCTAATAAATCCCGAAGCATGACTGCTACATTTTCTTTATTAGGCACTTCAATACCTACTGCTGCCTTTCCAGGAATTGGGGCTTCGATACGAATGTCAGCTGCTGCCAAATTGAGCTTAATATCATCTGCCAAACCAACAATCTTACTTACCTTTACCCCCTGTTCAGGCTGTAGCTCATACCGAGTAACAGAAGGCCCACAGCTTGCATTTGTAACATGCACACGGACACCAAAATTTTGTAGTGTCTGCTCTAAAATTTGGGCAGTTGCACGCAAATGCTCATCGGAATCGCCTGCCCCCTTCTTTCCTCTTGTAAGAAGCTCCATCGGTGGTATATGATATACTGGCTTTGGCTTTTCCTCTTGCTTCTGAATCATCTTTTCTACATCTGCTGTTTGCGTTTCTACCTCAGCAGCAACAGCCTTAGTACGTTTTTTCACAGGTTCCTTTTGTATCTCTTCTTCAGGCTCTGGCATCTCCACAATCGGAATATCCGAAGTTATCTCTGGAGTAATCTCCATAATATCTGTATCCATGGCCATTTCCTGAGGTCTATGAATCACAAAAGAATCTTCGGAGTTCTCCTCTTCTAATACTGGCTCTTCCTCTAATTCTATCTCTGGTTCTATATCCAGCTCTTCAAAAGCAGATGGTATCTCCTCCCTCTCCAAAGTAGTGGCAAAAGAAACCCCTGATACTTTACGATCACTTCTTTTATAGAACTCCTCTTCGAGTTGTTCTTCCATACGTTGGCGTTCTCTTTGCTCTGCTCTTTTTTCTGCCAACATTCTCTGCTTCTTTCGTACATCTGCATATGCTTTTTTACTTCCTCTGCTAAGAGGGGCTAAAACAGAACGCTCTGTAATAAGAACTACGCTAATCACTCCTAATATTAAAAGCGTCACATAAGTTCCTACAACTCCTACCAAAGAGCAGAGTATTTTCACAATACACCCTCCAAGGAATCCCCCTCCTGTTTTATATTGACTGGAATGTTGATAATATGAAAAAATTCCTTCTTTGGCATCATAAGGATGCATGATAAGCTCAAAAAAGGCACATAGCAAGAAAAATAACACAATTGCTGCTATAATCTTTATGTATGCCAGTGTGTTGCCTTTATTAGAGATTGCAAAGGCAACTACACCAAATAGGATAAATGGCAAAAGATATGCCAAAACTCCTATTAATCCAAACAGAATCGAAGAGATTGCATTTCCAGCAATTCCACCAATTCCAAAATTACTTAAAAGCATTAAAATACAGACTCCAAATATAATTAAAATGAGAATCTCATCTCTTTGGGATACAGTATTGTTTTGTTTCTTTTTCGGCTTTTTTGTTGTATTTTGTTTCTTTCTTGTTGACTTTGTAGCCATAATACTTCCCCCTTGGTAATTTACATACTGTATTTAGTATATCACCATTTAAAATTCATGTCATTAACAATTTTTCTTAGAGTCCTTTATCATACTACGAAGCTTCATAAGAGCCTGATGAATTCCCCCAACTTCATCAATCATTCCTTCTTTTACAGCCTCCTCACCTTCAAGTAATGTTCCCACATCTTTGACTAATTGTGTAGAATCTAACATCAACTTTTCAATACGTTCCTTTGTAATATTCGAATGTTCTGCAATAAAACGAATAATTCGCTCCTGTGTCTTTTCCATATTTCGATAGCTTTGTATCACACCTATAAACATGCCTGTAGAGCGTACTGGATGTATAATCATTGTCCCACTTGGAACAATAAAGGAATAATCTGCTGATACTGCAAGTGGTCCTCCAATAGAATGACTTCCACCAAGTACCAAAGAAACCGTAGGTTTACTCAAGGATGCAATCATCTCTGCAAGAGCAAGCCCCGCCTCTACATCCCCACCTAATGTATTAAGAAGAATCAAAACTCCATCAATTTCGTCATTATCTTCAACTGCTGCCAACTTAGGAAGTAAATGTTCATATTTTGTTGCCTTTGTATTGCCTGATACTGCTTCATGCCCTTCAATCTCCCCAATAATGGTTAATAACTGGATGTTCGGTTTCTTCCCATTTCCATCTAAACTTATAGTTCCCGTTTCCTTAATTTCTTCATTTTCTGCTTGTTGTTTTTCATATTCCTTCATGCCAATTCTCCTTTTCATATTCTTTTTATACTTCTATATTCAGTATCTGAAAAGAGAACATGATTATACAAAAAATATAAAAATTTTTCAAAAGCAGAAAAAATGACAACGTTTATTACAGCGTGTTATAATACAGACAAAGACAAACTGGAATTTGGAGGAAGATAAATGAAACAAACAACAAAGAATGTGAAAATAGGTATGGCATTAGGAATATGCATTGGTGTAGGTGTTGGCTCTGTGATTGATAGTTTAGGAATACCAATGGGGCTTTGTTTTGGAATGCTGATTGGTCTTGTCATTGGAGCAAATAAGGATAAAATTGTTAATAAGCAAGTCGCTGAAAAAGGATATAAAATCAAAGTGATAGAAAAAGATGAGGCATCCAATGAATATGGTATTACACTTGTAGATAATCAAGGAAATGAACAAAAGGTTTCAATATCTTCAGGAACAATGGAAACAGAATTGTTTAAAGAAGGAGATATTGTGTTTATAGATGGAGATGGAAACATAGAACAAGCCTTTGATGAAGATGAAAGATAAGGTGAATTCCAGTTTATAAAACAAATAAAAATTGCCGTTTTTAACAAGATCGGCTGGATATTCTAAATTTACAGTTTATGCGGAAGTTAAACTTAAAATATCAACAGCCGACGAAAAGATACGTATTATTGAAGAGCTTGTTCTATATCCGCTATAATATCCTCTACATTTTCAATTCCCACACTAAATCGAATCAAATCAGGCAAAACTCCTGCTTCCAAAAGTTCACTTTCGCTCATTTGACGATGTGTATGACTTGCTGGATGAAGCACACAACTTCTTGCATCTGCAACATGTGTTACAATTGCCACAAGCTTTAACTTATCCATCA
>JAHLFA010000005.1 GCA_018883985.1 Candidatus Ruminococcus intestinipullorum
TGTCTTTTATATTCATGAAGTCTCTTTACTTGGATATCGAAAATAGATCTTGGATCTACGTCAATGCCGTTATGCTCCTTTATGTACTTCGCCAATCGTATCTTATTTTGATACTTAATTTCCATAAATTCTTTACGAGCTTCTTTATCCTCTACAAACGGCTTCAATTTACCAATTTGTGCTAAGTCAGTTATCCACTCATCACCAATTTTATCTGTAATCCAATCTGCAAGTAATTGGTTTCCATGTAATAAAAATCTTCGTTGTGTAATACCATTCGTTTTATTATTAAATTTCTCAGGCATCATTTCATAGAAGTCTTTTAATTCCTGATGTTTTAAGATCTCTGTATGAAGTTTTGCAACCCCATTAACAGAAAATCCTGCAATAATTGCCATATGAGCCATTCTAACCTGTCCATTGCTAAGAATAGACATTTTACTAACTTTCTCCTCATTTCCAGGATATTTTACTCGTACTTCCAGAATAAATCTTCGGTCAATTTCTTGAACAATCTGATAAATACGAGGAAGTAACCTAGAGAATAAATCCACTGGCCACTTCTCCAATGCCTCCGACATGATTGTATGATTCGTATACGCACAGGTCTTTGTCGTAACATCCCATGCTTCTTCCCAAGTTAATCCCTCTTCATCAATTAAAAGACGCATTAATTCTGGAACTGCAACCGTAGGGTGTGTGTCATTCATCTGTATAATCACTTTTTCATGAAGCTTTCTTATATCCTCATGCTTTTTCTTGTACTTATCCAAAATCACCTGCAAACTAGCTGATATGAAGAAATATTGCTGTTTCAAACGAAGTTCTTTTCCTGCATAATGATTATCATTTGGATATAAGACATCCACAATTAATTTTGCAAGATTTTCCTGCTCTACAGCCTTATGATAATCCCCACGATCAAAAGAATCTAAATGAAAATCTGTAATTGCCTTTGCATCCCAAACTCGTAGTGTATTTACTACACGGTTGCCATATCCTACAATTGGCATATCATAAGGAATTGCTAATACAGATTCATAATTTTCCTGAACAAAGATATCCTTTCCAGTTTCTGGGTCTTTTGCAAATCGTATTGTTCCACCAAAACGTACTTCTTTTGCATATTCCTCTCTGCGTAATTCAAAAGGATTTCCTTCTTTTAACCAGTTATCAGGTACTTCTACCTGATAACCGTTTTCTATTTTCTGTTTAAACATTCCATAGCGATAACGAATTCCACATCCGTATGCTGGATAATTTAACGTGGATAAGGAATCTAAGAAACAAGCTGCCAATCTTCCCAATCCACCATTTCCTAATGCTGCATCTGGCTCTTGATCTTCCACTACATTTAAATCAATGTCTAATTCTTCTAGTGCTTCCTTTACCTCTTTATATGCTGTTAAATTAATTAAGTTATTCCCCAAGGCACGCCCCATCAGAAACTCCATAGACATATAGTAAACTGTCTTTGCATCCGAATCATTATAAGCCTTCTGTGTTGCTAACCAATCATCAATAATCGCTTCTTTCACTGCATAAGAAACAGCTTGAAAAACCTGCTGTGGTGATGCTTCATCAATTGTCCTCCTGTAGAGTGTTTTGACATTTTCTCTTATGGCTTCTTTAAATGCTTCCTTCTCAAATCGTTTACTAAACATACCTTTACATCCCTTCTCTTTGAATACCCATAGAAACAGCTTCTCCGTTAATCTTCCATTCTTTCACAAAACCTGTTGGCTCTGCCTTACATACGGATACAGCTAATACCTCACTACCAATTTCTTCTTTGTTTTTCTCAAAAGCTAATTCTGCTTTTTCACTTCCTGTAAATGTGACCTGAATCTTATCCATTACTTCAAATCCAGCTTCTTTTCTCATAGTCTGGATTTTACTAATAATCTCTCTCACAAAACCTTCTTCTAGAAGCTCTTCTGTTAGATTTGTATCTAAAACAACTGTAACCCCATTATCACTTTCAGATACATATCCTTCAATTTGTGCAGTATCAATCAATAAATCCTCTTTCAACAGCACAACTTCCTGCCCTTGAATTTCTAATTTTAAAGCTCCTGTTTCATTCAACTCATCCATCGCTTCGTTGCCATCTAATTGCTCAAGAGCTACTTTGATACCACCTAATAACTTACCATACTTAGGTCCTACTGTCTTTAATTGTGGTTTAAAATTGTATGAAGTGAAATCTCGAACATCATCTGTAAATTTAATATTCTTAACATTCAATTCATCTGCCACAATTTCTTGATAGAATTCTGGTAAATCAAATCCTGCTTTTACAAACATTTGACCAATTGGCTGACGATTTTTAATATTTGAAGTATTACGACAAGCACGCCCCATTACTACTAATTTTAAAACATGCTCCATATCTGCCTCTAATTGAAGATCAATGTAAGACTCTTCAACCTTTGGATAATCACATAAATGAATACTCTCTGGTGCCTTGGAATCGATACTTCTTACAAGATTTTGATAAATCTCTTCTGTCATAAATGGAATCATTGGAGCTGCCACTTTACTTACTGTTACCAAAGCTGTATACAATGTCATATACGCATTGATTTTATCCTGCTCCATACCTTTTGCCCAGAAACGTTCACGGCTTCTTCTTACATACCAGTTACTCATATCGTCTACAAATTCTTGTAATGCTCTTGCACTTTCTGGAATCTTGTAATTTTCAAGGTACTGATCCACAGTTTTTGTCAAAGTGCTTAACTTCGATAATAACCATTTATCCATAACATTGAGCTTATCATATTCCAAAGTATACTTTGTCGCATCGAAACCATCAATGTTCGCATATAGTACAAAGAATGCATACGTATTCCATAAAGTACCCATAAACTTACGCTGTCCTTCTACAACAGCCTTTCCATGAAAACGGTTTGGAAGCCATGGTGCACTATTACTGTAAAAATACCAACGAATCGCATCTGCTCCATAAGTTTCTAATGCATCAAAAGGATCTACTGCATTTCCTTTTGACTTACTCATCTTCTGCCCATTCTCATCCTGCACATGACCAAGAACAATAACATTTTTGTATGGTGCCTTATTAAAGAGTAATGTGGAAATAGCTAAGAGAGAATAAAACCATCCTCTTGTCTGGTCCACAGCCTCAGAAATAAAGTCTGCTGGGAATTGCTGTTTAAATAATTCTTCATTTTCAAATGGATAATGATGCTGTGCAAATGGCATAGAACCACTGTCAAACCAACAGTCAATTACTTCTGGAACACGATGCATCTGCCCACCACATTCAGGACATGTAATTGTCACCTCATCTATATATGGACGGTGCAATTCAATATCATCTGGACAGTTGTTAGACATTTCCTTCAATTCAGCAATACTTCCAATTGAATGCACATGACCACATTCACATTCCCAAATGTTCAACGGTGTTCCCCAGTAACGATTACGGCTAATTCCCCAATCTTGAACGTTTTCTAGCCAATCTCCAAAACGTCCTTTTCCAATACTTTCAGGAATCCAATTGATGGTGTTATTATTGGCAATCAAATCATCCTTTACAGCTGTCATTTTAATAAACCATGACTCACGTGCATAATAAATCAATGGAGTATCACATCTCCAACAGTGTGGATAGCTATGTTCAAATTTTGGAGCATCTAATAGAAGTCCTCTCTCATCCAAATCCTTTAACACCAATGGGTCTGCTTTCTTTACGAAGACACCTGCAAATGGTGTTTCTTCTGCCATCTCACCTTTTTCATCTACTAGCTGTACAAATGGCAAATCGTACTTACGTCCTACATTTGCATCATCCTCACCAAACGCTGGTGCTATATGAACAACTCCAGTACCATCTGTCAATGTTACATAAGAATCGCATACTACATAAAATGCTTTCTTTTTCTGCTTTTCGGCTAATTTAGCAGAACAGTCATATAATGGCTCATATTCTTTATATTCTAAATCTTTTCCTACGTAAGTCTCTAAGATTTCATATGCTTTCTCGCCTTCTTCTGCTAATTTACCAAGCACTTTCTCTAACAAAGCTTCTGCCATATAGTAAACATTTCCATCTACAGCTTTTACCTTTACATACGCTTCTTCAGGGTTTACACAAAGAGCTAAATTGGATGGTAGGGTCCAAGGTGTTGTTGTCCATGCTAAAATGTATGCGTCTTCATCTTTTACTTTGAATCTTACGATAGCAGAACGCTCTTTTACATCCTTATAGCCTTGTGCAACTTCCTGTGCAGAAAGTGGTGTTCCACAACGAGGACAATATGGCACAATTTTAAATCCTTTGTATAAAAGTTTCTTCTCCCAAATCTGCTTTAAAGCCCACCATTCAGATTCAATGAAATTATTGTCATAAGTTACGTATGGATGTTCCATATCTGCCCAGAATCCAACAGTACTTGAGAAATCTTCCCACATACCTTTGTATTTCCAAACACTCTCCTTACATTTATCAATGAAAGGTTCTAGACCATAACCTTCAATCTGATCCTTTCCATCTAATCCTAATAACTTCTCAACCTCTAACTCTACTGGTAGACCATGTGTGTCCCATCCCGCTTTACGAGGAACTTGATACCCCTTCATTGTACGGTATCTTGGAATCATATCCTTAATAACACGTGTTAACACATGACCAATGTGTGGTTTTCCATTTGCTGTTGGTGGTCCATCATAAAATGTATATTCTGGACATCCCTCTTTTTCTTTCATACTTTTCTGAAAGATATCATGCTCTTTCCAAAATGCTTCAATTTCTTTTTCACGTCCTACGAAATTCATATCCGTGGAAACTTTCTTGTACATGGCTTTCTTTTCCTTTCTTTTATTCGACTATGAAAATATAAAAAAAACTTCCGTCCTGTAATAGGACGAAAGTCAAAAACTTACGCTTTACCACCTGTTACAACATACTTAGATACTAAAGATAGCCTCTGCATATGTGCTCCTATAACGGCGGAACCCCGTCAGCCCCTACTTCTTACGGTTCGAAAACTGCAGCTCGGAAGTGATTTTCAGAAATACTCTACTCATACCGACCTTTCACCATCGTCGGCTCGCTTTGATTTTCAAATAGATCCTACTCTCTTTGTCATAGCCTTTTTCTATTTATTTAAAGCTATTATAATAAGAATTATTAAGGATAGTCAAGTACGTTCTTACATTTTTATTCAGATACTTTTCTTTTAACCTGCAATAATACAAATGCTACTGCACAAGAACTCATTATTCCTACGATTGGAAGTATTGGAAACGTATCTCCAGTTTTTGGAGAAACAGCCTTTACTAATCCTGCTCCTGATACATTCCCATCTCCATCTCCATCTACTACTACCTGATTCCAATTTACACTTAATGTTGCGTTATAATTTGCACCAGCACCAAACTGTGTACTCATAACATTACTTCCGATTACAAGTGCCAGTTCATATGTATTTTGTATATTAGTAATTGGAAATGTCATAGTGCTTACATATCCTGTATCGTTTAATGTATAAGAAGCATTTTGCCATGCAGAACCATCATAATATCCAATAACGCCTGCACCCTTGTCTGTAGATGTACCTACATATGTATCTGCTGTTACCCCATAAATTGTAACGGAACTCGTTCCAAATGATAATGTAATATTTGCTGTTCCGTCTTCTGCCACATTCAATACTGCATTTTGTAAAAGTGGTGAACCAAACTCCACTCCTCCCATTGCATTTACATAGCAAGAAAGACTTGCATCTAAACCATATTTACCTGGAGCTAAATCAGATAGCCTTGCTACAGAAATCACCTTATCTGTACTTGTTGTGTTTTCTGTGTTTGTTACATTTTCTGTACTTGTTGTTCCACCTGAATTTGTTGTATCATTTGAAATGATTGTATCATCTGAAGTTATTGTGTCGTTTGGTGTAGTTGTATCTTCTGGAATTATTGTATCTCCTGTTGATACTTCTGGAAGACTGTTTAAATTAAGGGTAATTGCTGCTTCACACACCGTACCATCTTTGAACACTGTCGCACTCTCTCCGCCATACTGCATAGAAGAACCATTTAGCATTCCCGCTTTCATCAACAACTCATAAGAGCTTGCAAGTGCTTTTAAGTCTACTGTAAATGCTGTACTTGCAACAGAGCCATCCTCATTCTTTACAACTTCAGCATTCCCATAATCTCCATCTAAAGCATATACCTCAATAGTCTGGCCATAAACAGTTGCTGAACCTTTGTCAAAATAGATTGTAAGTACGGCTGTTCCATCTTCTGCCACATCCAAAACTGTACTTTTATATACTGCTCCTGCAAAATCCATTCCATGCATTGCAGTTCCTGCTACAGAAGCTTCCACTTCATATGTACCTGCCGCCAAATCTGTACGATCGATGGTTGTCACCACTGTATCTGTTGTTCCATCCTCTGTTGTTCCATCCTCTGTTGTACTATCTTCCACAATGTCCACAACAGTTACGTTGCTCCAATCTACTGTCAATGTTGCATCATAGTTCGCACCATTACCAAACTGTACTCCCATGGTATTGCTGTCTACTGCCATTGCTAAAGAATATGTATCGGAAACTGTAGAAATCGGAAATGTCATACTGTTGATATAACTAACTTCCGCCTGAGAAGAAGATGTCACCTTTTCACTACTAAGAGTATATTCTGCTTGTTTCCACTCTGCTCCGTCTAAATAACCTGTAAATGCCTGATCAGAACCATATGCTTCTCCGATATATGTATTTGTTGTTACTCCATAAATTGTAATCGAACTTGTTCCAAATGACAGAGTCATATTTGCCGTTCCATCTTCTGCTACACTCAGTTTCGTATCCTGAAGAAGTGGTGCTCCAAACTCTATTCCTCCCATTGCATTTACGTAACAAGAAAGCGCTGCATCTAATTGGTATGTTCCTTCCTGTAAATCACTCATTTGAGATACAGAAATTACCTCTCCTTCTTGAAGACCTGTATCCGCTGCCTGTACAATTGCACCCATATTACCAAAAATTAATGCTGCTGATGTAGCAACTGCTAAAAGTTTGCTTTTCATATATTTCGCCCTTTACCTTTCTGTATATTTTGTTTTATTTAAAGGCTTGTTGCCTATAAATCTATTTTTCATAAAAGAGACAATATTTTCTCTCTTTTATTGGCAAAATTTCTGTTTTTACAGAAAATGCTTCATCTAAAATAGCCTCTGAAATTACTTTCTGTGTATTGCCTGCTGTAAGAATTTTTCCATCTTTCATCACTATAATCTCATCGGCATATTCCATTGACTGATTGATATCGTGAAGAACCATTAGTACCGTCAACTTCTTTTCTTTATTCAAGCGACGAATTAATGACAATAATTCAATCTGATACCTTACATCTAAGTACGTCGTAATCTCATCTAATAAAAGAACTTTTGGCTCCTGTGCTAATGCCATTGCCAACCATACCCTTTGTCTTTGACCACCTGATAAACGAGACAGAAGATGGTTTTCATACTGCTTTGTATTTGTGGCCAACAGTGCATTTTCTACTGCCTCTTCATCTTCTTTCTTTTGAGAATAAGAAAATCTAGACTGATATGGTGTCCGTCCCATCTCAACCAGCCTGCGTACTGTGATATCCACTGGAGCAGTATTATATTGATGTACCACTGCCATACGTCTTGCAACCTCTTTTCGATTCATACTTCGAATTGCAGTTCCATCCAAATAAACTTCTCCTGACTCAGGTTTTAATTGTCCCGAAAAAAGCCGAAACAACGTAGACTTCCCACATCCATTTGCACCAATAAGTGCTGTAACTTTTCCTACTTCTACATCCAATGAAACACCATCTATAATCCTATTGCTAGACTGATAACTAAATATAAGATTTTTACATTGTAATCCTTCTCTTTTATCCATAAATTCCACGCTCCCTTTTCAATAGAATAATTAACATCGGACCGCCAATCACTGCCATAATAATAGAAGGACTAATTTCATACGGATACGCTAGTGTTCTTCCTATTGTATCTGCCAAAAGAAATACAACAGCCCCCAAACATGCACTATATGGAATTAATACCCGATTATCACTTCCTACAATCAGTCTCGCAATATGTGGAACAATCAATCCCAAAAAACTCACACTTCCAATAACAGAAGTAAATATACTTGCCATAAGAACTGAAACTCCAGATACAACCAACCGAATCCCATTCACATTTATTCCCAACGAATGCATAGTCTGATCAGACAATGCGAGTAAATTGCACTTTCCTGCAATAAATACACAGCAAATTGCTGCAATGATAAAATAAATTGTTAAAACTTTTACATCTCCCCATGTTTTTAGAGAAATATTAGAATTTAATATATTTGCTGCCCCAGAATATTCTCCCCCTGTAGCTGTTGAAAAAACATCTGTCAATCCTGAAAACATCGCATCTACTGCGATTCCAATTAAAAGCAAGCGAATCGGGCTGATTTGTCCATTCCATGCCAGCATATAGACTAAAATAAATGCAACCATTCCTCCTACAAAAGAGAAAACAGGAATTAATTTTGCAAGTGCAGGAGCAAATGCCGAAATCACCACTGCTGTCAAAGCTGCCCCAGACGTAATTCCAATAATACCTGGATCTGCAAGTGGATTTTTCATCATTGCCTGCATAAGTACTCCCGAGACAGCCATTAGTGCCCCTCCTAAAATTGCTACAATAATTCTCGGAAAACGCAGTTCTAAAATGATTGCAACCGTCTCATCGTACTCTACAAACAAACCTTTCAGAAGTTGAGAAACCGTTGTCTCAAGACCTCCTGTATTGACTGCCCAAAAGAACACTACTGCTATCAAAAGAAAGGTGAATAAAAACGCTATTATTTTTCTCATTTATTCTTCTCCATGTAAAATTGGTTTTAAAAACTTTAGGGCATCTACCCATTCAAATGTTGCACTCATTCCGAATAAATCTGAAGAAAGATAATGTACCTCTCCACTTTTTACAGCCTCAAAATGTTGCCAAGTACTGTTTTCCTCAAATTCTTTCTTCATTGATTCAAAAGCTTCCTCTTCATTGAAATGTGCATACACGAAAATGTATTCTGGATTTTTGTTTACCATATCCTCTGGATTGATAGCTACAAACCCATTTTCATCTCCTTGATAATTAGAATATACGTTATTTCCTCCCGCAAGTTCTACTAAATTACCCACGTATGAGTTTTCTGTTGCAATCAAATATTTTCCTCCTGGAAAACACATTAGAATCATACAGTTGGCATTCTCGAGTTCTTCAAAGATGTATTCCTCCATATAGGATTCATATTCTGCATACAACTGTTCTGCCTGTTCTTCTCTTCCTAGCTTTTCACCTAACATGGAAATTCCTTTATACATGCCTTGTACAGTACTCATATCTAAAAATTCTGCTTCAATACTAGCTGACTGATACTGTTCTGCAAGGGAGCTTTCTAAACTTTTCGGGGAAAGTAGAAGATCTGGGGAAATACTTTTTACCACTTCAATATCTGGATTCATGGGTGCGCCGATGGTATCTACCCATGTATATCTCTCTGGCAGCGTTCCTGACGTCTCAGGTACTCCTACTACATTCTGATAATCTAGTGCATCTAAAATCTCACAAATCGCTACCGATGTAGTTGCCACAGCAAGTTCATTAGACTGCATTCCCTTTTCTTGAGGTGCATTCCTTTTTGATGATGCACATCCAAAACAGAGTCCGATGCACAAAATACCCATCATCAATACTGATATCTTTCTTCCCATAACCTATTTTCCTTTTCTTTTTTTAACGAAGACTACTGCAATTCCAATTACTGACACCGTTCCGCTAATACCTGCTATCAGCCCATAATTAAAATTCTCTACTTCTTCATTTGTTTTTTCATCCACTTCTTCTACTACCGTTTCACTAACCACTTCCCCTTCAACTGCTTCAGGAACCGTACTCCAATCCACTGTCAGTGTAGCCGAATAATCTCCAACACCGAATTGGGTTCCCATCACATTGCTGTTGATATAAAGTGCCAGTTGATATGTATCTGTAATCTGATCTAATGGAAACGATACAGAAGTCAAGTACGAAACACTTTCTCCATTTGGATTCAATGCCAAATCTTCTTCACTACTCATAGTAATTTCTAACAGTTCTGTCTGTAGATTTCCATCTTTGTCGTAATATCCTAAAGTTTCATTGGGATCAATATAGGTGTCACAAGTAACGTTGTATATAGTTACTGAACTTTTCACAAAATAAAGAGATATCACCCCTTTGTCGTCTTCTCCTATGGTGACTTCTGCCCTTTCCAATAAAGGAGCTCCAAATTCCACACCTCCCATTGCATTAACAAAACAACTTAAGTTCGCTTCAACCTCATATGTACCCTTCTGGAATCCAGGCAAATCTGCTGCATATACTTCCATATTTTTACTTATCACAGAGATAAACAACATACATAAAAATAAACATTTAAAAATCCTCTTCATTCAATCTCCTCTAATTCTACCTAAAATTAGTTTTAACTAACTTTTGTTCATAAAAAAAGATCCTAAGATCTTTAGCACCTTCATTCTATCACGAACTTTTTTCTTTGCATATGTACACTTTGTAGCATAAATGCTACAAAATACCTTTGCAAATCCTTCAATTCTACTCCAAACTCCAATTTTTCACTATTTCCTGTTGTTGCAATACGCAACTTTCTTTAATATTTTTCTCATTTTTTAAATTAGAATTGTAAAAACAGCTGAAAACTCTGGTCTATTCACATTCCCAACAAAACTCCCCAGCTTTACACAAACGCTGCCATGAAGAATTTGCCCTACTCCAGAGCCTATATTCAAAAAATTCACTGCCGAAGCAGGAAATGACAATGCCGTACCATTGTACTCTGCACTAACATATTCTCCAAGCTCTAAATATTTTAAACTTTTAGCATACCCTTTTACAACTTCTCCTGTTTTTGGATGTCTTTCTATCATCACTTTTGTGCGAAGATGAATTGTTCCCACACCATTCTTTATTCGTAAAGAACAAGGATGTTCAAAACCCTCATTTGCCCAAGAAATATGGTTTCCATTATCTATATGTTCTTTGTAAATTAGAAATGGAAATTGATACACACCATCCTTCATCTTAGAACAAAGCTCTGCTCCACTAAATCTCTTCTTATGGCTCATTTCATATTTTACACGATAACGCTCATCTGCTGCCTGAAAAATATCCATTGCATCATCTGTATTATATAATGCCCAATACAGTGCATTTTTTTCAGCACTATCTACATTCAATCCCTCATACATTAAATGATTCATAGAAATACGAATACGATTTGCATATTTATTCACTTCCTCTTCCCCTTTTCTTGTTAAATGAGGATTTCGAGGATTTTCCCGATTTACAAACCCTTCCCTTTGCAGACTCTGAAGTACTCTTGAAATCGCATATTTTTCTTCACCCAAAGTACGAGCAATCTTCGTGACTGTACACTCTTTTTCATCATAACTCAAAAAGCACAATAATGTCCTCAACTTTAAAATATCTGATGATTTCTGCATATCTTATCTCCTTTTTCAGTTAGTATAGACTTACTTCATAGGAAGTATAGTATGATAGGCTCTATTTGTCAATCGGGATTCCATTCTATATGTTATTTATTAAATACATACTTATCCAATCTATCAAATGCTTCTTTCACTCGAACAGTAGGAAGTGCTAGATTCATTCGAATTCCAAACTCACCATGAAATGGTCTTCCATCCTGCCACAATACACCAACTTCTAGACCAGCAATTTGCAATTCGTCTATCGTCTTTTTGTTTTCCTTACACCACTGTTCACAATCCAAAAATAGCATATACGTGCCTTGTGGCTTTGAAACTTTTACTCCTTGGAAATTTTCCTCTATATAATGAACTGCATAATCAACGTTCTCTGTTAATACCCCACATAACTGATCCACCCAGTCATATCCTTCATGTTGATATGCACCAATCAATGCATACATGGATAAGAGATTCATATTATTGTAGTGTGAAAGGGAGGACTCCTTATCCATTCTATCCTTTAGCCATGGATTGTATATAATATGATAACTTCCTACCAGTCCTGCCAAGTTAAATGTTTTTGATGGTGCATACAACGCAATGGTTCGATTTTTTGCATCCTCAGAAATACTTTGGGTAGGCATATGCTTGTAACCTCTTAAAATTAAATCAGACCATATTTCATCAGAAATCACATACACATTGTATTTTTTATACAATTCCATCATTTTTTCAATTTCTTCCCTCTCCCAAACTCTTCCTGTCGGATTGTGTGGAGAACAGAAAATTGCTACATGAATATGATTCTCAACAATTTTTCTTTCCATATCTTCTAAATCCATTCTCCAAACTCCCTCTTCATCGAGAACTAGTGGACTTAACACAATATGATATCCATTGTTTGTAAGCGCTCCTGTAAAACCTATATAGGTTGGGGAATGGAGTAATACATTATCCCCTTTAGAACATAATATATTTAATGCACTTACAACTCCTCCTAATACACTATTTTCATATCCTATATGAGATTGTTCTAAGCCTATCACATGATTTCTTTTTTTGTGCCAACAAATAATTTCTTGGTAGTATTCCTCTCGTGGCATAAAGTAGCCATAGGCTGGATGCTCTACTCTTTCTTTCATTGCTTGAATGACCGTAGGTACTGTAGGAAAATTCATATCTGCAACCCACATCGGTATTTGGTCGAATCCTGCTTTTAGTTTAGCTTTTTTGAAATATTCAAATGTTTCTGGAATATCAACTGCGATTGCATCTTTTCCTCTTCTGTCTATAATGCTGGTAAAATCATACTGCATATGCTGGTCCTCCTAAGCTTAAATTTCTATATCTCGCATTTTATCATATATCAAAAACTTCAACAAGCAATCCCACTATATCGTTAGATTTTCTCTTTTTTCTAATTATTAATATTTATTGTGACATTCCTGCCCCTGTGCTATAATTTACAAGCTACCACCCCTAGACAGGTACGGAAAGGGGGTGAGCTACTATGAGTATATTTTCGTCTTTCTTACTCTCTGTCTTGGCAGGTATAGTTGCCTACTACATCTGCAAATGGCTGGACAGAGATAAATAGTCGGTAGCCAGCCTAAGGCATAAGCCACCTTTCCACAACGGAATAGAAAAGCCCCAGAGTTGCGACCTCTGGGGCTTTTTGCGTGCCACTATGAGCACTTTCGTCTTTCTTGCCTATCTGCATTATATCATATGCCAATAGCCTTTTCAAGTATTCCCTACTTCTGATAAAAAATTCGGTATAATTCAGAAAAATCTTTCGTAGCCATCTGATAACAATTAAGCTTTGTTACCAGATTTCCCTTGATTCCATCTTTCAATAAAAAGTAGATACCTCTTATCTACGAAGTAATAGCTCGTTTTATTTCATTAAAACTGGGGGTCTTGTTACTATTTTTTTACTAAAAACTTTGCCTTCAGTTGAGGTCCAACAATTTGAATCATGATAACTAAAATCAAAATAATTCCTTTAATAGCATCATTAATCAATGAATCCATTTTCAAAGCAACTATAATTTTATCAATAATTGTATAAGACAATGCACCAAAAAAGATTCCTATGCATTTTCCTTTACCACCTGACATGCTAATTCCACCTAATACAACAGCAGCAATTGCATACATTTCATAACTATTTCCTGTAGTAGCTGGATCTGCTGACGCATTCATAGATATCCAGAGAAATGCTCCTATTCCTACTAAAATTCCAGTAATTGTAAATACAGAGATTTTCATTGCACTCACATTAATACCACTCATTTCAGCAGCTTTTGCATTGCTACCTACTGCATATATTTTTTTTCCATACTTTGTACTTGTACTTATGTATACAAAAAATAAAGTTAATAAAATTAATACAATCCCAACAATTGGCAATGTTAAAATCTTTCCATTTCCAAAACCAAACATTGCATCATATGAATGCATTTCTCTAGACATTCTATAAACTGAACTCCCTCCACCCAATAGATTTTTATCTATTTTTTGACAAAAATATTGAGCAAATGATCTAAAAATTAACATTGTTGCAAGAGATACAATGAATGCTGGCATTTTAATATAGCCAACTAGAAATCCATTAATTAATCCACATACACCACCAAACACTATGCAAAATAGAAAAGTTAATATTATACTATTTGTCATATTAAATATAACAACTGCAAATCCTGCATTTAATGCTAGCATTGACCCTACAGAAAGATCAATTTCACCAGTTAAACATATTAAACCCATTCCTATGGCAATAATTCCAATAATGGCAGAATGCCTAAAAATATTCATCATTCCAGCCCAAGTTAACCCATTACAAGTTAATACATAGACAAGAAAAATCAGAATAAATACTAAGATAAAGCTATATTCTCCACAAAAACGGCTAATCTTTTTCCAACTTAAAGTACCTCTATTCTCCTTTGTAACCATCTTTTACCTCCCATTGCTTATCGCATTTGTTGAATAAAGCATCACTGTCGTTTCATCAATTTCGTTATGCTGCAATATTTTCACTAAATTTCCCTCATAAAAAACTGCACAATAATCTGCAACTTTTTGAATTTCTGGAATCTCTAATGTATTAATCAAAATTGTTTTTCCTTCGTTTGCTAATTCCAATATAAGTCGATAAATTTCGGCCTTAGCTCCTACATCAATTCCTTGTGTTGGATTATCAAACAGTAGAATTTCAGCATCTGTATTTAACCACTTAGCAATAAATACCTTTTGCTGATTCCCACCGCTAAGTGATAATATTGAGTTATTAAAGCTCTGTGCTTTTATGTTAAGAATCTTCTTATAATATTCAAATTTATGCTTTTCTCTTGTTTTGTAGATATGAGGATTAAAAGCTGAAAGTGTATGCTCTGATAAATACATATTCTCCAGTAAATTCATATCTGGTACAACAGAATTCTCTTTTCTATTAGCTGGAAGCATAGCCATACCTTTTCTCATAATCTTGTGGATAGAATACTCTTTTATTTTCTCCCCATAAAGTTCCATAAATCCACTGGTTGGTTGAACTAGCCCAAACATACATTGTAATAGTTCACTACTGCCAGCTCCTTGTAACCCTGTTAATCCTATAACCTGCCCCTTTTTTACTTCTAAAGATACATTATTAAATCCAGGACCCGTAAAATCTTCTAGTCTTAACACTACATCACCAACTGTTCGAGGTTTATATACCTCTTTTTTTTCATTATAACCTTCTCCAACCATTAACTTTGTTACTCTCTCAGGTGTTATATCTTTTATTATACCTTCTTCTATAAACTCCCCATTTCTAAATATTGTATAACGATCACATAGTGTGAAAATTTCTGGCATTTTATGAGAAATAAAGATAAAAGATGTCCCATTTTGTTTTAATTCATTTATTATTTGAAACAGGTGCTCTATTTCTTCCGTGTTTAATGCTGTCGTTGGTTCATCTAAGATTAATAATTTAGCTTTAAAAAATAATGCCTTTGAAATCTCTAATAACTGTTTTTGGCTTGTTGTCAAATTATCTGCTAATTCTGTTGGATCTATATCTACTCCTAAATCGTGAAATAATTGCCTACTCTCAGCAATCATCCTCTTTTTATCTAATTTTCCAAATTTATTTACATATTCTTTTCCTAAGAAAATGTTCTCATATACTTTTAAATCATTAAATAAATTTAACTCTTGATGTACAAAAGCAATCCCTAACTGTTCAGATTGTTTAATGGAAATAGATTCTATGATTTCTCCATCAAATTCCATTGTCCCTTTATCTCTTGTATAAACACCTGTTAATACATTCATTAATGTTGATTTCCCAGCACCATTTTCCCCTAAAAGTGCATGTACCGTTCCTTTTTCAACATTAAGATCTACGCCTTTTAATACAGTTACTCCGTTAAATGATTTGACAATTCCTTTCAAACTCAATAAATTCATTATAAGATACCTCCGTGCTGTAAAAAGGGATTATTGAAATTCTAAGTATCAACAACCCCTTTTTTACTTCATGGTTTTAGAAAGATGGGTATTCTTCCACATTTTCTTCTGTTACATTTTCACATTCGATAACATGATCTTGTTCTACTTCTTTTCCATCTAAGTAATCTACCATATCCTGAATTGCTGTCTGAATCATTGCTGGGCTATATGTAACTGAAACAAGTCCTCCACATCCACTAATTACTGGCTGATTTGAAAAGAATTTTTCTTTTGTTCCTTCATCTATTCCTCCGCCTGCAAGAGCCTCTAAAACTCCCATTGTTAGCTCATCATCTTGAGCATAGATCCATTTAATCTCTGTATTAGATACATCTCCCATTAGTGATTCAAATGCTGTTTTTGTGTCAGATCTACTCCAATTCATTGCTCCTGAAAAGGTAATTGCTTTTAAATCTTCTTCTGTCCATTTTACAGAATCATCAATCTTTTTCCCTTCATACTCTAATTCACCTGTTAGATATTTTGTAAATCCTTCATCTCTCAATGCAGTTACTGAAGATGTGTCACCTTCATACACATATACCTTTTCTCCTGGTTGCATACCACAAGACACAAAATATGCTGCTGTTGCTACACCAATTCCTTCATTATCCCCTTTTACATTAGATATAGCATCTGTATCTACACCTGAAATAATTCTATCAAATGCTACATATGGAATTTCCTCATCTATTAACTGTGAAATGGCAGATTGTACTGTATCATCAATAGGTTGAATTACAACAGCTATATTCTCTTCTCCTCTAGAAATAATATCTTCTATATTTACAATTTGTTCTGCTGCATCTGCTGAAGTGATTAGTTCTGCTTCATATTTTCCTTCACCATTTACCGCTTCAATTTTTTCTTTAGCAAATGTTGCAACGGAACCTGTCCATCCATGATCCTCTGGTGCAGTTAATACATAAATATGTGTATTTCCTTTATTCTCATTACTACTATTTGACTCTCCTGAATTTTGTGTACCACACCCTACACACCCTACTGCTAAAAGTGCTGACATAAAAATTGATACTTGTTTTTTCATAACACTTCCTCCTTTTATTCTAATTAAATTACAAACTGCTCCATATATCTTTTTGATAATCTTAAACTATCTATTACTCTTTCTCGAGATTCCTCAAATGGCTTATCCTCTACTTCTATACATGTATATCCATTGTACCCAATATCTGTAAGTGCACTGACATATTTTCCCCAATCTACATCACCTAATCCAGGTAATTTAGGTGACATATATTCTAATGGATAAGCTGTAGTTCCAACTCTCTTTAATTTATCTGGATATAATTTAATATCTTTATAATGCACATGAAAAATCTTATTTTTAAATTCATACAATGGTTGAATGTAATCCATCATCTGCCACACAAAATGAGATGGATCATAATTAATACCTATATAATTACTTGGTAATATTTCAAAAACACGCTTCCATATCTCAGGAGTTGTCATCAAATTTTGTCCACCAGGCCACTGCTCCCTACCAAATAGCATAGGACAATTTTCTATGGCTATTCTTACTTTCTTCTCCTCTGCATATGAGATAATATCTGGCCATACGTCTTTTACAATTTCTAAATTTTCATCAATACTTTTATTCTGATCTCTCCCTATAAAAGTAGTTACTAAATTTACATCTAATATTGCACTGGCATCTATTACCTTTTTTAGATGTGCAATATTTTCTTTTCTCTTATTTATATTTGCATCAAGTATATTGGGATAAAATGCAAGTGCTGATATTTCTAATCCTTTCTCTTTAAACTTTTTCAAGATACCTTCTGCATTTTCTTTCGTTAAATTTGCTACATCAATATGGCTGACTCCTGCATATCTACGTTCTGTCTCTCCTTGTGGCCAGCAAGCTACTTCTATACATTGAAATCCTTCATTACTGGCTACATCTAATACTTCGTCTAACGTCCAGCCATCTAAAATTGCACTAACAAAACCTAATTTCATTTATATTACCTATCCTTTAGTTAATTTTAATAGTTTTATTTTGTTCACTCGACTCGATACTTGCAAATACAGCTTTCATAGCTCTTAAAACTGACTCTCCACTGATTTCTGGCTCTTTTTTCTCAAGCAAAGCTTCTACAAATGCATCTATAATTCCCGATTTAGTTTGATTATCATTTGTCTGAATTTTATCAATATCAAACAACACCTTTGTACCATCTCTCTTTGTTATAGTTATAGAATAATTGGGATTATCATAAATTTTCATAATTCCCTCTGTTCCATAAATATATGTAGAATTATCTTCTTCTCCATAATAAGTCCAACTAGCTGTCATTGTTCCGAGCACACCACTTTTCATTTTGTAAATACAAATGGCATTATCATCCACCTCTATTAAATTACCATTCATGTCCTTTTTATCTAATGTGACTACTTTCCTGTTGTTTCTACTACATAATCATCCAATAAATATTGAATCAAATCTGTTTTATGTACTCCTAAATCTGCCATGGCCCCCATAGCAGCTCTTTTTTTATCAAAAAACCAACTATTACTTCCTGAATCAATACTCCAAGACTCTGGCCCCCCATGTCCAAATGTTGTTCTAAAAGAAAGAACAGTTCCAATTTCTCCACTTTTTAAAAGCTCCTTTGCCTTTAAATGTGCTTTTGCATATCTTTGATTCCGACCTATCATTAAAATATTTCCTGTTCTTTTTGCAACCTCTGTCATTTCAATACAGTCTGCTAAAGTGGGTGCCATTGGTTTTTCACAAAGCACATGCTTTCCACTCTCCAAAGCTTTAATTGTCATTTTAGCATGGGCATCATTTGCAACACATACGCTTACAGCATAAATATCCTCGTCATTCAATAACTCATCTACAGATTTATATGCTTTCCCCCCAAACTGTTTTGCTAAATCGTTGGCTCTTTCATAATTAAAGTCATAATATCCCCCAATTTCTATGTTTTTACAATCCAAGTACTCTGGAATATGCCTTACCTGTGCAATTTTTCCACATCCTATTATTCCAACTTTCAAAAAATTCACCCTTTCATTTCTTTCAAATGCCTTTTATCAAGATGTTATAAAAGGAGCTAGAATTTCTGCAAAAGCACATGGATGCCATATCCTTATTCACGAATCTCCACTTAATAGAAGCTCCATTCATAACTTTTGCTCCCTTTTAAAACGAGTAAATGCCGCTGGTACTATTCTATTAAATCGAATATCAGAGGATCTTTTAGACCAAATTAGAAGTATTGCTCCTTTGGTTCAATGCTGTGAGTATAATGAAGAGGCGACTTATCCCTATGTTAGTATTGATGACTTTACAGCAGCTGAAAACGCCACCAATTATTTAATTTCATGTGGTTGTACAAAACTTGCTTTTATCAATGGTCCTGCTACTTTTAAATATGCCAATAAACGTTATGAAGGCTTTTCTAGTGCCTTATCTAAAGCTGAAATATCAATACCACCAAATTGGGTTGTACAATTACCTGAAATTAATTATGAAATGGCATATTCTGCTGTTTGTCGTATTCTTAACTCAGAAACTCGACCAAATGCCTTTTTCACGATATCCGATATTTTTGCCGCTGCTGTTATTCGTGCTGCAAAACGCTTTCATTTACACGTTCCGAAAGATATTATGGTTGTAGGATTTGACAATATTGATCTTTCGTCCATGACATCTCCTTCACTTACAACTGTAAATCAACCTGGATTTCAACAAGGTTATTCAGCATGTGAACTATTACTAGAAATTATTGAAAATCCATCTGTCACACCTAGATCTCTGCTTCTAGATGCTGAACTTATTATTCGTGAATCTACAATGAAACTTTAACAAAAAAGACTGTCACATCTTTGATTCAACAACCACTGATGTGACAGCCTTCTCCCTACCCTGCATATCTTATTCTCTCTATCAAACTCACTCTTCTAAAACTTCTAGATATAGCATATGTCAGCCCTATCTGCACCATTGCTACAAAAATCACAAAAATTACCATAGGAATTACTGGATAGTGATACTCCGTTATATTCATTATATTTTCTGCCTTTGCATAAAGAAATACTCCATATCCAGCCAAACTACCAATCCCTAAAGATACTATCAAAGTCCCCACTGTATAAAAAATCCCCTCTAACTGCAGCATCTTCACCAACTGCCTCTGTGACATCCCAATCGCCTGAATAATTCCCAATTCTCTTTGCCTCGTATAAATACTATTTAACATGGTATTTACCAAATTCATCATTCCTACTACACCCAAAATTAATAGGAATGCATACCCTAATACCATCATCAGCATTGTAGCAGTCTCCCATGTTGCTAAATGCTTCTCATAACTATCTGTCACAAAATATTTATTTTCATTAGCCAAAGACTCCAACTGCTTAAACACATCCTGTTTTCTATCGCTGCTCAACTTATTTTCCAACGTGATAGTACAAGACTTGCTTAAATTCTCTCCTGCAATTTCCTCCAAAACAGAAGTTGGAAGTACGAAGCTATTCCAAGATATTGCACTAGCATAATCTCCAATAGCTGCAATCTCAAAAATTTTCTCCACGCTCCCTGTTGATGTTTCCAATTCCATCAAAATACTATCTCCTTGTTGAAGCTCTGGAAACCAGTGTAACAGATCCTTGGACATAAGTATCTTATCGCCATCCTGCAGTTCTTCATAGGTAACATGCCCTTCTATCTGACCTCGCTCCATAACCTCCCGATAAGACTCATCAAGCCCCTGTATACTAGCCATAGCGATCTCTCGATCTGGATCTAAATCCAAAAGTGTTCCTGTAAGATACGATTTTACTTTCACACTCTTCACACCATTTATAGAGCAAACTTTTTCTATAAATTCCTCATCCAATGGGTTATCTTTTATTAAAGAAGCCCATGACCTATCTGGATTCATCTTATCATTTTCCCAGCTATTAATAGAAATTTCGTAATCTCCTTCAAAATCCTGCTTTGCCATTTCCCTTGGATTTGTACAACTCAAGATAGTAGAAACAACCATAAACAAAATCCCGATAGCTCCTAATGTTACAACCGTTAAAAGAAATCTTTTCCTATTTCTAGACAAATTAGCTATAGTCAATTTTGTAAGGCTCATTTCTTCAAATCCATTTCTCTCTCGTGTAATCCCCCCAGCTATCTCATTATATCTCATCGCCTCTATAGGAGATATCTTAGCTGCCATTCGCATAGGCTTTACGAATGCCAAACATACTGTAACAATCACAGTAATTATAGTCAGAAAATAAATCCAACCATATAAAATCTGTACCTCTCCATTTTCCAATATTGAAACACAAACCTTATAGAATTCTATTTCGCCAGCTTTTCTCTCAACACTACTTTCACCCAATCGATAAATCCAACTAACAATTGGCTTTGCCAAAAGACTTCCTAATCCCAAACCAAACGGCAAAGCTATGATAGTAACAAAAAGCCCTTCTCTAAGTATAATCTGACCAATTTGCTTTTTCGTTGCTCCCATTGCCTTTAATTTCCCATACTCTTGCACCTTTGGAATCATGGAAACATAATAAATACTATATGTTGTTAAACTGCCTACAGCCATTACTACTAAAATAATACAAATTGCAATGAGAACTCCTGCTGGGTCTGTATAATTCGCCATTATATAATCTGTATTGATTATTACATTATCCTCTGCAATTCCAAAACTCTTTCCTATTCCCTTCGCCTGTTCCTCAATATCATCCGTAGTAACAATATTTGCATTTACATCATCAAATACAAACATTACTCTATATTCCCTAGCGTCCACTGGTATTGTATTTTCTAAAAGCTCACGAGAAACTAATACAGAATATGACTTATTCTCCCCTTGAGAACTCTCTTTGAGAAATCCACAGATGCGAAAAGCTCCATTTCTTTCATAAAGTTGCCAAGGGAGGGTAATCTCATCTCCTATTTCAGCAGTAATTCCATACTTTAAAAGCATTTCCCTAGACACAACAATCTCATTTCCCTCCCTTGGAAATGTACCAGCAGACAATTCCACCTTATTAAGCTCTAATGCTTGAGCATCCATCCAAAGAAATAAGATTGTAGAGTCATCATCCATCACTCTCCCCAAATCTGCACGAAGTCCAACCTTTTTCATATCTGTATGACTTTTCAGCTTCCATGCATTTTCCTCAGGAACCTGACGAAACATCCCATGAAACGTTGGATAATAAGCATTTACCCCTGCAAATCTTACAGATATAGAAGCATACCCTACTGTTAATACCATAAAAATTAAAAGAGTTGTCAATATAATCGCTATTCCACTAATTATATTTCGATGTTTATTCTGACGAACATTCGCAAGAGCTGTTTTTGTTACTGTTTTCATGCCCTCACCACCTTCCCATCCTCAATGACAATCATTCTATCTGCCATTTGAGCAATGGTTTCATCATGTGTAATCATAACCAATGTTTGTCCATATTCTGCTACACAATTTTTTAAAAGGCTAATGACCTCAATCTCTGTACGAGAATCCAAATTTCCAGTTGGCTCATCTGCTAGAAGAATTGCTGGACGAGAAGCTAATGCCCTTGCAATAGCCACCCTTTGCTGCTGTCCTCCTGAAAGTGTTTGTGGCAGTGTGTGAATTTTATCCTGCATGCCAATTCTTTGTATAACATCCATCACATATGCTTTATCCACACGCCTTCCATCCAAACCAATTGGCAACACAATATTCTCCCATACATTTAGTGAAGGAATTAAATTATAACTTTGAAAAATAAACCCAATCTTTCTTCTCCGAAATACAGCCAATTGGTCATTCTTTAACTGAAAAATATCTTTCCCTTCTATAAGCACTTGCCCAGAATCTGGATAATCCAAACCACCTAACATATGTAATAATGTACTTTTTCCAGAACCAGACCTCCCAACGACTGCTACAAACTCCCCTGAACAAATCTGAATATTTGTATGGTCAATCGCTCGAACTATACCTTCACCTGAACCATAATATTTCACTAAATCCCTAGTTTCCAAAACAATATCCATAATTAAGTGTCCCCCATTTGCCTGAATTTTAAATACAGTATACTTTACTAGGCTTACAAAAGAATAACAAACTAACTAACAATTTTGTAAGAAACGCTTATTTCTTAGGTAACGTCATTACAAAATTACTGCCTCCAGTTTTACCAGTTTTCACACAAATTGTTCCCCCTTGCTGTTCTAAAATCCATCTAGTGAGGTATAATCCAACCCCTGACCCCTCCTCATTTCTAACAACTTCTGATGCCCCTCTATAAAATCTCTGAAATATTTTTGTTCGTTCTTGGGCAGGAATTCCAATTCCCTCGTCCTCGACTTCTATCATGAAAGAAGTGTGCATTTCTAGAACACGAATTCTGATACAACTACCTGCTGCTGAATATTTTATTGCATTATCTAATACATTCATAATCGCCTCTGCCGTCCACTTCGAATCGTGGGAAACAAAAATGTTTTCAAACTCTTCTACTTCAATTCGTATTCCCTTATTCATTGCTTTAACATAAACGCCTGTAACTGCACTTGCTAATGTCAACTTAAAACTTTCTTTTTGTGGACAAATTTGAACAGCTCCTGTCTCTAATCGAGTAATTTGAGTAAAAGCCTGTAATAGATATTCTAGTCTCTTAACGTCATCATATTCTTTCTCTCGAAACTCTTTTACTTCTTTTTTTGATAGTTTTGTAGAATTTTCTATTTCATAACTCATCTTCAAAGACGCTACTGGAGTTTTTAATTGATGAGCAATATCTGTGATTAACGATTTTATTTCTTGCTCTTCTTTATGAAGCATAGATTCCATTTTTCGATTTCTACTTTTTTCCTCTTTCAATTTTTCTTCCAAAAATTCTGCATATTCTTTTGAAACTTTTTTCTTTCCCATACTATGTAAGACTATATAGAGTGAAACTCCGATTGTAGATGCCAAAGCAATACCTATACCTCTTCCATAATTGAATACTATATACTGCTGCAAACTATCCTCAAAACTATATCCATATTTTTCAAGCAGCCCTTCTCCAACTTGAATTTGATTTGGTTTTATTCCTTCATATCGAAATTCTTTTCTATTTTTTCCTGTAAGTATTCCAGCAAAAACAGCCTCTAAATCTGGTCTTTCTTCCGTCAACAATGCCATCTCGGCTGCTGCCTCTTCGTAATTTTGTCTTGCACTTTTCACTGTTAAATTGCCTACTGCAAAAAAGACAAGAAAAAACAGCCCTGATATCAGAGCTATTCTCTTACACTTTCTTGAATCCATAGATATCCCATCCCCCTCACATTTTGAATATATTCTTCCCCAATCTTTTGCTTCAAACGACTTACATTCACGGATACTGTATTACCATCTACAAACTGACCATCTATATCCCATACACGTTCTAAAATCTGCTCTTTGGAAAGAATTTGCATTGGGTTTTCCATAAAATACAACAAAAGCTGAAACTCTTTTTTACTTAATGAAAGACTTTTACCCCCACGATATACTTTCATTTCTGGATAGGATATCCAAAGTTCCCCTGAACGAATTTTCGTTTGTTCTTCTTTTTGTTCTTGCTTTGCACGACGCATAACTGCATGCACTTTTGACATAAATACCATTAGACTAAAAGGTTTTGTAATATAATCATCTGCACCAAAATCATAACCATTTACCATATCAATCTCAGAATCTAAAGCTGTTAAAAGCATAATATATACTTTGCTTTTTTTACGAATATTTGCACAAAATTCAAGTCCACTTTTATCTGGGAGATTAATATCACTGATGATAAGATCTGGATTTATTTTAGAAAAAAGTGCCTCTGCCTCTTTTACAGAAAAGGCAGAGAACACTTTATATCCTTCTTTTTCCAATTTTAAAGAAATACCTCTATTTAAATTTCTATCGTCCTCTAAAAATAAGATTTTTTGCATTATGGCTCCCCTTCGCATTATCTATTTAACTTCTCAAACGCTTCATCAAGATCAACGGAAGTGCCACCTTCTTCCATTTCTTTCTCAGATTCATAGATTGCTTGGTCAATCCGATTATTTTTTACAAATTTATCATATAATTCACTGCTCATTACAACCAAATCGCTGTATCCGTTTTTAGTAATAAAAATAGGTTCCTGTGTTCTATGAGCCATATCGGATATCTCACTTGTATTGCGGAGATCTTTGATTGGCATAATAACTGGCATAACATCAGCCCCTTTCTTCTTTTAACATGATTATAGCATAATTATGTTAAGAAGTATAATAAATTATTCATCCGTTATTAATCGAATCCATAAAATTACTCTACATCAGCCTGTTCATTTGCTATGTATTCAAAAAAGTCAAAATCAGCCGTATGTTGATGCATCATTCTATCTTCACATGCAATACCTACAAAAGCTCCTGTAAACTCTCCAAACTCAGAATATTCATCTGAAAATATAGATGTATTAAAAACTGGTCCTATCGTCTGATATTTTTCTCCATCTAATGACCATATAAATTGTGAGTTTCTACCATTTATCTCAAGTCGCATCCAAATCGCTTTTCCATCTTCTACATAAGTTCTAACATCACTATACTCCGTCTTTATACCATTTTCTATTTGTAAAATAGATATAGCACTATGGTTAAGTGTATCACTAAAATATTTGTACAGATATATATAATTCATATTATCATAATATAGAACTAATCCCGCTGTATGCTGATAACTTAAAGGTGTAAAATCTACTTTTGTTGTAATACATGCTTGTACACTGGTCAATTTTTTTGCCAAAAAACTCACTTTATTTAGAGAACAACATGATTCCTGTCCTCTAAGCCTTATCCATCCTTCTCTAGATGTTAAATCCACAAACGTTTTTGGATCTATTCTTGGTGCATAGTAACCAATTTCAAGGGCTTTTGAATTAAAATCATCATAAGATGGTATCTTTTTTAATTTTACTTGTGGCAACTTACTCTCTTCAACAAACTCCTGTGCTAAATTTCCTCCGTTTTCCATACGTAGCCATCCATCATCGGTCCATTTCATTCGTTGGATTGCAGTTTCTCTCCCTAATGTACACCGTAACTCTGGAACAAACGGTCTTGCAGTTAAATGTACTAACCATGTTTCCCCATTTGGCAGGTCAACATAACTTGCATGTCCAGATTTTTGTAGCTTACTATTTGGATTGTAATATCTTGTTTTTAAGTGATCCCAGTCTGCACGCTCATTAAAATTCCCAGGAGATGATGTAATAATAGGATTACATGGATCTGCCTCATATGGTCCCCACACGCTTTTTGAACGTCCTACTGTTACACTATGATAATATCCAGTTCCTCCCTCTGCACACATAATATAATAATACTCACCATGCTTGGTTAAATGGGGAGCTTCAATACATCCTCTATCTGTTCCCCCTCTCCAAAACCGCTTTGGCATCCCAATTATTTTCTGTTCTTTTGGATCGTATTCTACAATACTAATCGGTCCTGGTTTTTCATAATTAGTTCTCGTTTCCCAATCTAGTGCCACTATATATTTTCGCCCATCATCATCATGAAACATGGATGCATCAAACCCTGTGGAATGTAAATATATAGGCTCACTCCATGGTCCTTTTGGATCTTTGGCTGTAATTAAAAAATTATCTACATCAAAATATCTAGCATTCATAGAATTCATAACACCATAAACAACATAGAATAAATCTTCTGTTTCACAATATGTAAGACATGGTGCCCATATTCCCTTCGCACTTGGGAGTTTTTTTAAATCAGGGTTATCTGCATTTTGGAGTGCATGAGAATATAGCTCCCAATTTTTCATATCTTTTGAATGATAAATTGGAATCCCTGGGAACCATTCAAATGTAGATACTGCAATATAAAAATCATCTCCCTTACGACAAATACTTGGATCAGGATTAAATCCTGGAAGAATTGGATTTTGAATCATAACTTCCTCCTAACTGAATTACACAAGATGCAATTGCACCTGCTTCTATTTCAAGACGACACATAACACCTTCTATACGAATTACAGCAGGCAACTGTTGATTGGAGCGATTCATACATATACAAACTATCTCATCCTTTGAATTTCTCCACGCAGTGACATCCAATAAATCTGTATATTTTGTATGTGCAATTCGCACAGCTTTAGGTTTTATAAAATGTGCCACATGCCAATAATATCTTAAAATCTTTCTCTCCTCTAAATATCCTTTTTCCTCATGGTACATCCATGGTGCATCACAATAATTATTTTGGTGATTTGGCCCTCCATTTTGATCAAGAAGAAGATTCCAATCATAAAAAGCCTGCATACCATGATTTAAATTTCCAATCATATCATGGGCTAACCTTGCAACATTCTCCGATTCCAACTTTTTATCATACTTACTAAATTCTAAGCAGCTTTCTGAAAGGATTAACTTTTTATCTGAATATTTCTGATGTACTAAATCAAGTGCCGCAAAATGATCTCCACTATACCAATGAAAAGCAAAGCCTGTAATCATAGAATCTGTCTCTGTATCTATTAAGGCTTCTGCCCTCTCAAATAATCTCTCCTTGTTATGATCCCAGCCAAAAATTTCTACTTTTTCTAAACCACTCTTTTGCATTTCTGGATATAAATAATCTTTTAAAAATCTCTTTTCTTGTTCAGCAGTATATACACAGGAATCCCATGTTTGAACAGCTTTAGGTTCATTTTGAATAGAAATTCTCTCTACTTCATACCCCCTGTTTTGAAATTCCTCTATGTATCGACATAGATATTTTGCCCATCTGCTATAGTATTCTTCTTTTAAAGAACCCCCACCTATTCTACTTCCATTGGTTTTCATGAATGCTGGAGGAGACCAAACAGAAAGCATCACCTTTAATTTAGTTTTTGCTACTTTGC
>JAHLFA010000037.1 GCA_018883985.1 Candidatus Ruminococcus intestinipullorum
GGAAGAATATGAGTCGATTTAAATTATTTGTTGAGAATTTATTAGTGTATGGGTTGGGAGGAGTGATCAGTAAATTGATTCCTTTATTAATGCTCCCTATCATTACGAGATTGATGCCAGATACATTCTATTTTGGGCTAAATGATATATCAGTAACTATAGTATCTTTTGGCTCAGCCATTGCAGTAATGGGGATGTATGATGCAATGTTTCGCTTATTTTTTGATCGAGAAGATGAAGAATATAGAAAAATAATCTGTTCAACAACTTTAACTTTTACAATTTGCTTATCTGTAATAGTTTTTTTTGTTTTAATTATCTTTGGTAATTTTTGGTCAGAACTATTTTTTTCGGATGAAAAGTATAGAAACCTTTTATTTCTTTCAGCTATGAGCATTTTGGTAGGAGCAACTAATTCTATTGTTTCAGCACCTACAAGAATGAAAAATCAAAAGAAAGTATTTTTAGCTACAAATATATTAAGTCCTATCATATCATATGCGGTATCTATCCCGTTATTAATGAGAGGACTATATGTTATTGCACTTCCATTGGCTTCAGTGGTTTCTGCAGTAACAGTAGAAACTATATTCGGAATTTTAAACAAAAAATGGTTTTCAATTAAAAAAATTAAGATTGCATATTTAAAACCACTATTGATTATTGCAATTCCTTTATTCCCCAATTTTTTAGTATATTGGATTTTTCAGTCATGTGATAAGTTAATGATTTCTAAAATATTAGGGATGGATTATAATGGAATTTATGCAATTGGAGGGAAAATTGGTCAAGTTAGCCAATTAATATATACTGCTTTTGCAGGGGGATGGCAATTTTTTGCATTTTCTACTATGAAAGATAGTGATCAAGTAGAAATGACATCTCATATTTTTGAATATTTAGCTGTTATTACTTTTTCTGCCGGAATGTTAATGGCAGCATGCAGTAAAGCTTTCTTTGAGATATTGTTTACAGGAAGTTATATTCAAGGATATACAGTAGCTCCATATTTATTTTTGGCACCATTACTTTTAATGTTATTTCAAGTTATTGTAAATCAATTTATTGTAATTAAAAAAGCATGGTTCAATTTAATGGCATTATTTTTAGGAGCAGCTGTTAATCTTGTATTAAATTATGTATTGATTCCAGTAATAGGAATAGAGGGAGCAGCAATAGGAACATTGTGTGGATACAGTGTTTCTATAGGAATTACGGCAGCTATATTAACACGAAGGGGACTGATAAAAATAAGTAAACGATTTTATGTAACTGTAAGTTTATGTATAATATACTTTATTTCATGGAGATTTGTATTTAGAGAAAATATTTATATAGGACTTTTAGTAGCTATTATATTTTGTATAATATATTTATTATTATTTATAAAGGATTTGAAAAAATTAAAGAAAGAAATAAATAGATATAAGAATGGAAATAAAATATGAGAAATAGAAAAGAAATAAAGAGATACGTAAACGTATTTCTCTTATCTTTCCTCCCAAAAGCAATTCTCTGCTTCTTCATGTACCCTGTCAGTGTACTATCTGATGAAGTTGCCACTATAGCAGGTGCAACATTGCTGACATCTTATGACTGGTCCTCTGTAATCTCTCATGCGGGATATTATGGAACAGGTATGTCAATTTTAGTAGCCTCATTATTTTGGATTACAGATAATCCGATAGTGATTTATCGAGGAATAGGTTTGCTTGCTACCTTTATGCAGAGCATTACAGCTGTAATAGGATATAGCATATTGAAAAGAAATTTTAAAATCAAGAATCAAGCGGTTTTAGTTATTATTTCAGTAGTTGCATCCTATTTGGTTGCGGTTAGGGGGATTTTAATTTTTAATGAACATGCTTTGATTTTGGTAGCATGGGTAATAGCATGGATTTTAATGAAGCTTCAAGATGAGAGCAGTTATAAGAAACAAAAAATCATATATACGGTTGCTTTGACATTACTCTTGACATATTCTCTCACTCTGCATACGAGATCAATTCTGCTATGGATTGCAGTAGGATTTGCAATTGTATTTTATGCTTGGACATATCGGAAATGTTTGATATCGATTCCTACATCAGTTGTTTTTGGTGGAATTGGGTATGTAGTAGCAGAATGGTATGTTCATATCATTCAGAAAGAGATATGGTTGGTAGATGATGCATCTCAAATTCACAATACTACGATCACTACCAGCGGACAATTTTCTCTCCTTTTTGACTCTGAAAATTGGCGAGCATGGGCAAACATTGTTCTTGGACAGCTTCATACAGTGGGCATAATGACAGGAGGAATCTTGATATTAGCAGCTTTGTTTGTTATTCATTTGTTGTGGAGGAGTGTATTTTTCCGAAAAAGATTTTTAAAAGAATCAGGAGAAGAGGTACAGTATTTAAGAGCTGCATATCCTGTGCTGATATTTTGTGTAGCATTTATTGTTATGAATATTGCAGGACAATCCATTAGTTGGCTTGGGGATGGAGTAGGCGCTATTAATAGTGGTTATTGGAGTGATGCTTATGGTGTAAAAGCATTCACTTATGTACGCTATCTAGCACCTACAATGGGACCTTTGCTTCTCGTATTTTTAGGCTATGCGTATCAATGTAGAGAAAAGGTTCTAATATATATGAAGCCAGCTTTAGCAGCTTTATGTGTATTGGAGTTTTACTGGATAGTGTGTATCGTACCTTATTTGGTACATAATACACAGCAGGTGGCATTGGAATTTTATTTTCCGTTTTCATTCCAGAAATTTACTGATGACCTGAGTATAAAAATATTTTTCCCACCAATTTTCTTTACATTTGGATTATTTTTCTTGTTTTGGTGGGGGCTTCAAAAAAGGAAACTACAAATTCCAATCGGGATTTTAGCAGTAGGGTTAATATATTCCTATATATTCCTTGGAGTTACATGGGATCTTGCAGGAGAGAGAAAAGGATATGCTCATGGAAATGCTGGGTATGAATTGCTACATTCAATACAAGATGAGGTAGAACTACCAAAGGAGATTACAGTACAAGATATTAGAAATATAGGGGATCATCAAAACTGGTTTATTTATCAGATTCTTCTAAATCGTTATAAAATCTTGCCAGCTACAATAGAAGATACTGCAGATACTATTTCTAGTGATATCGTCTTTTCGAATGATGTAGCTGTCAACCCAGAATTAGAGGGATGGACAGATTTAGGAGAATATGATGCGTGGATTGAAAAGGGATATAAGTATTGTATTTTAGATGAAAATGAAGTGATGTTTGTAAAAGGAGAAAAACTTCAGCAGGAGTTTGAATCACAAGGTGTGAAATTGCTGGAGAAATAGAAAATTTATGAAAAAGTGGATTATACAGCATCAGAAAGTATGTTCCATCCTATGTACAGTCATTCTAGCCTACATGGGAACAGAAGGGATAGGACATGTGCTAAAGTCAGGCTCTGGTAGTCTGGCTCTTAGCAATAGTGTCTTGTCTATTTTTGTATTTATAGGAATTTTCTTTCTGTTTCAGATAACAAAAAATATTATAGAAAAAAGACTTCTCATTTGTTCAGGAATCCTCGGGCTTATTTTTTCAGCAATGTTAATCATTGGAACGAAAATTTATTTATATGATATGGGAAGATGGAATTCCATAGCAACTTATATTGAAATATTGGAGATTACTCCGATTTTGGGTGCTGTTTTGATGAATCTTTTTTATTACTGTGATATATGGATAGAAAAATTACAATTTAGTTGCTTGGAAAGGGTTTGTTCTCGTTTTGTAAAAGGAGATAGAAAATCTTTTTTATGGACTGGATTGTTTATATTTTTATGTTGGATTCCAGGTTTACTTTCAGCATTTCC
>JAHLFA010000038.1 GCA_018883985.1 Candidatus Ruminococcus intestinipullorum
GCATGTTCTCCGTAAGCAGAGATTGTATGGAAGCTAAGTCCTAAATTTCCTTCCTGTTCTGCACGTAAATTATCTAAATAGTTGGAAACGCTCATTTCTGTCATTGGAATTTTTCCAACATTTTCTTTTAGCCAACGAATAAATTTGACCATTGCTACACCATCTTTTAAGTGTGCTTTTTTCATATTTTCTACTTCCACTGGATTTTTTGTAGCTTTTTTAATTACCGTTGGATTGATTTGATTTAAAATTTCATTGGAACCATCAATTAAGCTATAAATTGCATAATTCGTACAACCTTTTTCTAATAAGATTGTTTCATTTTTTAACTGTGGTACCATCTCATAGATCTCTTGATATTCTTTTATTGTTACTCCTTGTGCTTCTAAATAAGCTCTCACTTCATCATTTAATACTTCTGAATGAATATATAAATAGAAGTGCTCCATTGTAATCATTGCATAAGAAAGTACCATTGGATTACACTCAATATCATTTCCACGAATATTAAGTAACCATGCAATATCATCTAATGTCGTTAAAATATGAGCTGTCGCACCCTGACACTTCATATCTTCTCTTAATTCATTGATTTTATCTTTTGCAGATTTTCCTGCAAATTTCTCATCTAAGATCCACACTGGTTCTTTTGAAATTTCTGGACGGTCTGTCCAAATAATATCAATTAAATCTTCTTGACAAGTGATGGCAACTTCTTTTGAAGAAAGAGCTTCTTCTAACTCTTCTCCCATAGCAGTATTCATCACACGTCCATCAAACCCTAACACCCCTGATTGTGGCATTTTTTCTTTTAAATATTCTTTGATCGTTGGAACGCCTTCTTGTCCCATCTTTTGAAGAATAATAGAAGTGCCTTTTATTTGCTCTTCTGCTTGGACGAAATATCGTCCATCCACCCAAAGAGCCGCTTCATCCATTGTTACTACGGCTGTTCCCGCAGAACCTGTAAATCCTGTTAAAAAGATACGGCTCTCAAAATAAGTACCTACATATTCAGATTCGTGAAAATCTGCTGTTGGAACAATATACGCATCAATATGGCGTTCTTTCATTAATTCACGAAGTTTGCCAATTCTTTCATCTGCAATACGATTCATTGTTTCTTCCTTCTTTCTATTAAAATTGGCCTTATGCCCTACTTCTTATTGTATGAGAATCTGTAAGAAAAATCAATGTGATTCTTCTTTTCCCCAGGCAAAACGCATGAAAGTTTTTTCTCCCCCTAACATTTTGTCAATGTTAAAAAATTTTTATTATGCCTTTAATACTTCTTCTAAATATTGCATGGGTTTTAAACCTATTAAAAATCGTTTCTTTTTCATAGATATTTTTTTATGGTATAACTCAATTACTTTTAAAATACTTAAACACCATTTCCTTATTATGTTTTGATTCATCGCTGCTTGTTTATCCAGTGTTGTATTTGCATCTTCCTTAAATGTAACATCTAAATGCCAGTGCATACTTTCAATGCTCCAATGACCACGAACACATCGACTAAATAATTCGATATCTTCTTTCAAACTACTGATATAATAGCGATATTCTTTTTTCTCTTTCCCTTCCTTTCTTATTGTTTTTTCTTCCAATCCGATACTTTTTAACCCTTTCCATTCCTTCTTTTTTGTTAAAAACCGAATCCTTTCTGTCTGATAGTACTCTCGGATTTCTAGCTGTCCATGGGCTTTTTCTATCGTTTTTTTATAATTTCCTTCTTGTTTTATTCTCTCTTTTTCTTCTTTATCAAAATATAAACTTACTTCTTCATATAATATTCCTTGATTTTTCTTCAATGCCAACACATACTCTGCCCTTTTTTTTCGTATCTTTTCGGCTATCGCTGTTTGTGTTCCCATTGCATCAATCGTTACCACTTGCCCTTTTATTTGAATTTTTTCTAACAACTCAGGAATTGCTGTAATTTCATTACTTTTTGCTCTTACTGCTTTTTGTCCTAGACAATAGCCATCTTCTTTACTCCATGCCGATACAATATGGTTTGCTTTTTGATTTTTATTTCCATTCGAACGCATCGTTTTTCCATCCAAACAGATGATTTTTTTCAATTTTTCTCCTTCGTTGCGATTTAAAAGTTCTTGCCATTTTCCATACAATTGCTGTAATACCTCTGGTGATATCAGACCCATAACACGATTTAGAGTGTCATGAGAAGGAATCCCATGTTTTAACTCTATATACTTTTTTAAATACTCTTCATTAGCCTTTGCAAACATTTCCATTTCTACCCAATCATCAGCATTCGCTAGCGTTGCAAATAAAACAATGACTAAAATATCTTTTAGGCTATGGCGAACTTTACTAAGTTGCCGGACATCTTCTATATATTCCATCCATTCTAATAATTCTTCCATAAACAAAACCTCCTTTTTTTCCTATTATATCAAAAAAAAGGTTTGTTCACAAAATGTTCATTCATGCGTTTTGCCTGATGTGGTCAAAAAATGTATTTTGCATTATTTGCAGGATACGGATATGGAGGATGCAGAAAGAGATGATTTATTAGAAAGAACGGGTTGGAAGTAATATGAGTAGATTAATCAATGATATGGCAAATGATATGAAAATATTTGCATATCACAATGAAAAAAAAGAATGCTATTATGGAAGGCTTGTATATTCTGCTTTTGCACATTGGATAAGATATTCTACTCAGGATTATTTAGAGTCTGGAAGAGAATATAAAAGTAAGGTATATCTCTTAAATAGAGGAAAAGAAATTTTAATGAATTTATTGTCTTGTATTCCAGAAGCGAAAAGTTGGTTTTTGACCGAATATAGTCAAATTGATGAGGTAGTACAAGATATACGAGAAAGGATGTTAGTAGCAGGTGAACTGATAGAGGTAGAAGATAATACAAAAGTCGCATTGCCAGAATATAAAATTATATCATGTGTACCTGGAATAGGAAGAGTACTTGGATTAGATGTGGAGACTAATATTGAGAAGTTTGTTGGAGTAACAAGACTTATTAGCGATGATACTAATGGTGAAAATACGATTCCATTGATTGAAATAGAGCAGTATATGGAATGGATAT
>JAHLFA010000039.1 GCA_018883985.1 Candidatus Ruminococcus intestinipullorum
TAAAATTGGCACTTGGAGGTTTGTTTGCCATGCGCAAAATTAGTAAAGTTTACATAAAACATAAAAATACCTCCAAACGCAACAATGGAGCGGGATTTATAAAATCCCACCCCAACTATTGACTTAGAACCTGTTATTTTAAGACTTCATATCCGCAATATTGTAGTACTAATTCACAGAACATTGCATTCGCCCATGAAAACCATTCTCTTGTATACTTTGTAGGGTCAGCTACATGAAATCCCTCATGCATTAATCCTGTTCCACCATCTGTGGCAATCATTCTTTGTATTACTTCATATTTTTCTTCTTTTGATTTTGCAGTTAGCCCTTCCATCGCCATAGATATATGCCAAATATACTCAACTGGTGTATGAGGACTTCCAATTCCTTTTGCCTGCTCTCCTCGATAATAATATGGATTGATTTCGCTTAAAATTACTTTTCGTGTATTTTCAGCGACTTTTTGATCCATTGGCTCATACCCTAAATATTCCATAGAAAGTAAGCTAGGTACATTTGCATCATCCATAAAATGATATTGGCCAAAACCATCTACTTCATAAGCATATGCTTTGCCAACTCCTCCTACGACTGTAACCCCATATTCTTCAATTGCAGCTCTTACCATCTTAGCCATTTGAGCCGCCTTCTCCCCTAGCTCTTTTAACTTTGGAACTATTTTTGAAAGCTCTGAAATATATTCTAAAATGACAACAGCAAACATATTTGATGGAATTAAATAACCGTAAACACATGCATCATCACTTGGTCTAAATCCAGACCAAATCAGTCCAACCCCTGATTTTACAAGTGCTCCCTTACCATCTCTAGATAAAGTATCTGTGAAAAAACTATTTCTTCTCACAAATCGATAAGATGATTTTTCTTCATGGTACATCTCTGTTTCAAAAACATCTAAAATTTTGCGAACACCTTGGACAAAATCTGCATCCAAATGATCTACTCTTCCTGTATTTTTCCAGAATAAATATGCTAATTGTACTGGATAGCATAGAGAGTCAATCTCATACTTTCTCTCCCAAATCCAAGGTCCCATTTCTGTTTCGTCTTTTTCCCAACAATTTCCATTCGCTTCTTCATTAAACGCATTTGCGTAAGGATCGATATTAATATAAAGAAATTGACGTTTCACAAGCCCAGCTATCAAATCACCAATCTCCTGATCCTCTTTTGCTAACATTAAGTATGGACGTATTTGTGCAACAGAATCTCTTAGCCACATTGCTGGAATATCTCCCGTAATCACATATGTACTTCCATCTTCTAAACGCTTGACTGTTGTATCCAACGTATTTGTATAGCATCTTTCAAATGTTTCTGCAATTTGAGAATCCTCTTTAAATACTTCTCTTACTTTACTTAATAATTGCTCCATGGATTTTGGTAGTTCTTTTTTCATCTTTTTATCCCTTTCCATTCTATTACGCAAGTAATTCTATCATTTCACTCCAAACTGTTTCGCCCATTTCTTCTAGGAACAGTTTAACATGTCCTGCCTCTGCTTGATATTTCATATTGCAGTCCCAAATACAAAATGTATCATAAGAAAGGTGTATAGAAACCGTTTTTACTTCTCCACTTGGAATCCATACTTTTTTCATACCCTTTAATTCTTTTACCCTACGAACTACACTTCCCTTTTGTCCTGCAATATACAACAATGGAACTGCATATCCGTCCATAGCTGAGGTATTTTTGATTTCCATAGTCACGGTAATACCAGATACTTTTAAATCACCTAATGCCTTTTCCTTTGCATCAACGGAAACATTTTGATAGGTAAATTTAGAATATCCCAATCCATCCCCAAAGCTATAGGCTGGCTTTTCCATTGCATCATAATAAGCAAATCCTTGATATGAATTTTTATAATTATAATATGCTGGAATTTGACCACTATTTTTAGGAACTGAAATTGGAAGTCTTCCTGATGGATTCACTTTACCAAATAAAATCTCTGCAATTGCCTGTCCACCTTGTAATCCTGGATAAAACGCATATAACAGTGCATCTGCCTGATTGGAAAGAATTCCTGGAGCATATGGACGGCCTCCAATTACAATTGCAATCACTGGTTTTCCTGCACCAATCACAGCTTCTGCTAATATTCTTTGTATTTCAGGCAATTGAATATCCGCTGCATCTACACCTTCTCCACAGTCCATAGAAACTCCACCTGAAAGCATAGCCGCTCCATTTGTATCAAAACTTACCTTACCAAAACGGCTAGAACTTCCTCCTAAAACTAAAACAGTAAGGTCTGATTCCAATGCCAACGCTTTAGCCTTTTCAATGTCCTGTTCCTCACCAGTTGTAGTTCCACAGCCTTCTGTATAAACAACCTTGCCTCCTGACTTCTCCACAATATCACGAATACCATCTAAGACCGTAATTCCACTTTCTCGTTTCACTTGTGGACTATAATCTCCTAGCTGATTATAAATATCGTTTGCATTTGGTCCTATCACTGCAATTTGTTTTCCTTGAGGTGATATAGGTAATATATTTTCTTTGTTTTCTAACAACACAACAGATTCTCTTGCAATCTGAAGAGACTCTGGATGTTTCTCTACGGTATAACTTGTAGTTGGCTTTTCTTCAAGGAATGGGTGTTCAAATAAGCCTCTTTCAAACTTCATTTCCAACACACGTAAAACTGCCTTGTCTAACTCTTCTTGTTTCAAATATCCTTTTTCTACAGCCTGACCTAATTTACTGTAAGCAACATCCCAAAGTCCTACATCTACTCCTGCCTGTAAAGCAATTGCCCCAGAACGTACGGAATCACCAGTTATCATATTCAAACGATCCAACGCACATCCATCTGCCATAACAATTCCATTAAAGTTCATTTCCCCTCGTAATATATCTGTAAGCAGATGTCGATTCGCATGACAATACACACCATCAATTTCATTGTATGCAGCCATAACACCTTTCACACCCACGTCACAGCATGCTTTCATTGCTGGTAAGTGAATTTCTCGAAGTTCTCGTTCTCCAATTCTGGCTGCACTTGCATTGATTCCCCCAGTACCTTCTCCTTGTGCCGCAAAGTGCTTTGCCACAACATCTACACCTTCACTTTGCACAGCATGAACTACCTGTTCTGCCATCTTACTGCACAACCATGGATCCTCTGAAAAGCACTCTTCCGTTCTTCCCCATCTAGGATCTCTCGCCACATCCAATAAAGAAATCAATGCCAGGTCTACTCCCATTTCCTTTAACTGCTTTGCACAGACTGTATACGCTTGATGAAGCAATTCTGGGTGAAAGGTTGCTCCCATTGCCAAGTTTACTGGAAGTAAATAGCTATCCAATGCTTGATGACCATGAGGGCATTCACTACTCATCAAAACTGGAATTTTTAATCGAGAATGCTCTAATACGTATTCCTGCATTTGATTATATGCTTGAATTGCCCACTTATCATACAGACCATTGCTATAATCTCTTTCGGACCAGGGGTCAGCCCGATATAATCCGTATAAGACCCCTAATCCTCCATATTTTTCTACTTCTTCTTTAAATTCATCATTGAATTCTATTACATCACCATTTCTTTGATAAATTTGAAATCCATATAATCTCTGATTGAGCTGTCCCACTTTTTCTTGAAGTGTCATTTGCTCAAGTAATTCTAATGCTCGTTCCTTTGCACTTCTCATTTTTTTAATCTCACTTTATATGTTTTGATTTCATATGGCTTCACAGTAACTGTAACCTGATTTTCTGTCTGAGAAATTGTCTGTTCTTCTTCTTCCAGCAAGTTACACTCTACAACCTCTTCTATTTCAACATTTCCAAATATAAGTGTTGCCTTTGTCAAGCTGTTTTCACACTCGTATAGTCGAACAATGATACCATCTTCTGCTTCAGCTGGTTTTACAGTTTCAATGATTACATTTGATTTATCTACTGTGACAAAAGAAGTTCCAGATGTTTGAAGCTTACCTGTAACAGCATATGCTTTTTGATTCAATTTGTAAGACTCTTGTACTGTACCTTCTGCCTTCCAAGCTCCTTCATGTGGATACAAAGCATATGTAAAGATATGCTCTTCTTGGTCTGCTGTTTTATTTGGTTCAATTCCTGATTTAATCAATGTCAACGCCATGTTTCCATCTTTTACAGAATGACCATATTTACAATCATTTAGAAGGCTGACTCCATAATTTCCTTCGGATAAATCCATCCATTTTTGACCACAAGTTTCAAATCTAGCCTCATCCCAGCTTGTATTTGTATGTGTTTTTCTCTTCAAATTACCAAACTGGATATCAAATGTTGCCTCATCTGTATGCACATTCACTGGGAAATGCACTTTTAATAATGTCTGATGCTCTTTCCAATCTACTTTTGTAACAAAGTCAATTCTTCTGCTATTTGCGTAGAAGTAAATTGTTTGTTTGATTACAGAATTACTAATCGTTCTATCAATTTCTAATGCAGCACGAACTGGTCCTTTCTCTACCCATTCCATGCGCTCTACTTCTTTTGCATCCCAGAATTTTTCTGTATAGTACATATCAATATCCCAACAATCATAATTCATAGGCTTATCTTCGTACATACGAAGTAGATTTCCCTGCATATTCTCCTGAAGAACTTCACGGTCACAAACTTTATCATAAATGGATGTAAATAAACCATTTTCATCCCATTCAATATGGTAGAATGGTGTATCTACTCCTTGCTCTAGACAAGAAATTTCTTCCTTGTTATCCACAGCTCCGTTTTCAATATAGAATGTTTTTCCACCTTTTGAAGGCAATCCCTCTACATAACAAATAGAACCGTCTTTTGTTTTTTGTACTGGATACTTTGTTCCATTCTCATCTACAAGCACTCTACCCTCTTCCATATCTTGCAATAAAACTGTATCATTTCTATCAAATCCTAATGTATTGAAAATGCTAATACAATTTTCTTTCTCTTCTGTAAGAAGTTGAAGTTTTTCCTGAATTTTTTCTGTAAGGAGAGATTCAATTGCATCATATTCTTCTTTTGTTGTTTCATATACTTCTCTAATAGATGTACCTGGCAAAATATCATGGAATTGATTTGTCAATACTGTTTTCCAAATACGCTCCATTTCTTCTTTTTCCTGTGTATTTGTCAATACCTGCATCAATTCTGTATCCATCAAAAGTTGCTCACATCTACGGTTAGAACGTTTATTTCTACCCATAGAAGTATAGGTTCCTCTATGATATTCGAAATACAGCTCTCCTTCCCATACTGGAAGACGTTTATTTCCTGACACACGTTCTTCTAATTCTTCAAAATACTTACCAGCAAACTCCTGTCTTACCTTTGGAATTCCTTTGACACCCTTTTCCATTCTAGTAGATGTTTCCAACATATCTCTTGTTGGACCCCCACCTCCGTCACCAAAGCCATAGGATATCAGGATATCATTATTGATTTCCTTATTCTGATAACGATTCCATCCACCCATAATTGCATTTGGATGCAGCATTCCATTATATGTTGTAAAGAAGTTCTCTTCACTTTGTCCAACACCTAATGTTGTAATCAAATGTGTTAAAATTTCACTTCCATCAATACCTCTCCACATCATTGTGTCGTAAGGCACTTTATTGATTTGATTCCATGCAAGTTTCGTTGTCATGAAATAACGAATTCCACTTCGTTTCATAATCTGAGGCAATGCTCCAGAATATCCAAATACATCAGGAAGCCATAGAATCTGACTATCTATACCAAATTCATCTTTAAAGAATTTCTTTCCATAATAGAATTGACGAACCAAAGATTCTCCGCTTGTTAAATTACAATCTGCTTCAACCCACATTCCACCTTCTGGTTCCCAACGTCCTTCTTTTACTCTTTCTTTGATTTTTTCATAAACCTCTGGATATCTATCCTTTAAAAATTGATACAAAACAGGCTGGCTGGACATAAATTTATAGCCTGGAAACTCCTCCATAAATTTCAATACTGTAGAGAAGCTTCTCGCTACTTTTTCTCTTGTCTGTGCAATTGTCCACCACCATGCAACGTCAATATGTGTGTGTCCAATACATGTAGCAATTACGTCCTCATATCCAGCCATTTCTTCATAAAGATGCTTTTCAATGTATGCAATAGCTTCCTCTACTGTATGATAAAATGATTCTGAATATGGAATACGTAAATCAATAAGATTAATTGTATCATTTAATACTGTTACAATATCTTTACGTACCTTATTATCCTCTTCTATTCGAGATAATGCACGCAATGGCATTACAAGATCATAAAACAATCGATTGATTGATTCCTCGCATTGTTGAAGTTCTAATAGGAATGTAAGTTCTGCAAATAAAGTACCTGTATATCCCTGAAGATCAATCACATAGGTATCGCCAGATTTTGCACAAGGAGTCAACTGTACCATCTGATGATTAATATCCAATCCTTGTGTTACCTCTCCATTTACAAACATTAGAAATTGTGGATTTTTTGCATCGTCCCAATGGTCTACCTGTGTAGCTGCTTTTAAGTATACACATTTTCCATCCAGCTCTTCTGGTATTGTTACCTTAGCACGAAACCAATAATGCTCATCTGGACCATACCAATGCATACTTTTACTATCAAAAGGCTCCCAAGAAACTTGTGCAGAATCGGCCTCCTGTGGTGTAAAATACAATCCTTTTTTGTACTGGATTCCTTCTACAGGAGTACGATTTGTAAAAATAAGACCTTTTAATTCATTACAAATCACAGAAACTCTATTTTCAATAAATTTCATATCTAGTTCCTCCCATTAAACATTTCTGTATACTTATGTTAACATTTTTTACAAATGATGTATACAAAAATATTTTTTTCGTATATTTAATCAAATTCCTATCTTCATTTTTATGCATTATGCCTAATTTTTATT
>JAHLFA010000040.1 GCA_018883985.1 Candidatus Ruminococcus intestinipullorum
CACACTGTACCTCATCACAAATCATAAGGATATCCTGCTCATCACATACTTTACGAATCCCTTCCATAAATTCTTGTGTTGCTACATTCATCCCTCCCTCACCTTGTATGGGCTCCAAAATAATTGCACACGTTTTGTCCGATACTAAACTCTTTACATACTCTAAATCATTCAATCTTGCAAATTTTACGCCTGGAACCAATGGTTCAAAAGGTTCTCGATAAGCATCATGCCCTGTTACGGATACAGAACCAAAACTTCTTCCATGAAAAGAATTTTGCATAGCAATAAATTCATATCTTCCAGACTGTTTTTCATATGCGTATCTTCTTGCAGTTTTAAGGGCTCCTTCATTTGCCTCCGAACCACTATTCGTAAAAAACACTCGATCCATTTGACTGATTCGATTTAAACGCTCTGCCGCTTCCCCACAACTAGCATGATAATATAGATTAGATGTATGATATAGTTTTTCAATTTGTGCCTTCAATGCCTGATTTAACTTACTATTCCCATATCCTAGTCCAGATACTGCAAATCCAGCTGCAAAATCTAAATATTTTTTCCCCTCTATATCGTATAAATACATCCCCTCTCCATATTCCAGTTGTACTGGAAAACGATTGTATACATGAACTAAATTTTGCTGTGCTTTTTCTATGCTAGAATTCATTTTTATCATATCTTTCTTCCCTCTCATTTAGAATTGCTGTTCCAATTCCTTTGTTTGTGAAAAATTCCAATAATAAACAGTGTGGAATTCTTCCATCTAGAATATGTACTCTGGAAACACCTTCTTCAATTGCTTCAATACAATTTTGTAATTTTGGAAGCATACCTCCACCAATATTTCCCTTTTCTAACAAATTTTTTGCCTGCCCTACCCACAATTCAGAAATTAAAGTAGATGGATCTGATGGATTTTCAAAAACCCCCTCTATATCTGTTAGAAAAGCTAATTTCTCTGCCTTCATAGCCTTTGCAACTGCACATGCTGCATCGTCAGCATTGATATTGTATGTTTGGTAATCCTTATCCATACCTGTAGGACAAATAATTGGAAGAAAATCCTTCTCTAACAAATCAAAAAGAATCTGTGCATTTACCTCTTCTATTTCTCCTACATACCCAATATCTTCTCCTTGTACATATTTTTTATGTACCTTTAATAAACCACCATCTTTTCCACTAATCCCTATGGCTCGTACTCCCATACTCTCCACAAGTTGTACTAAGCTTTTATTTACTTTCCCCAATACCATTTCAACAATTTCCATTGTTTCTTCATCTGTCACACGAAGCCCATTGATAAACTGTGGTTTCATGTCACACTTTTCTATCCAGCGACTAATTTCCTTGCCACCCCCATGGACAATAATTGGTCGAAATCCTACTAATTTTAAAAGTGTAACATCCTCGATCACCTTTTGTTTTAATGACTCATCTATCATCACACTTCCACCATATTTTACAATAATAATCTTCCCCTGAAATCTCTGAATGTATGGAAGTGCCTCAATCAATACTTTTGCCTTCTCTAAATATAAATTCATCATACCTGTCATAATGTGTTTCCCCATTTCTCTTTCTTAACTCCGATAATCTGCATTAATATCTATATATCCATGTGTCAAATCACATCCCCATGCTGTTGCTGTTTCTTCCCCTTCTCCTATGTGAATAAGAACTGTTACCTCAGGTTCTGATAAAATCTTCGTTGCCTTCTCTTCACTATAGGAAACTGCAACTCCTCCTTCCACAAGACATAATTCTCCTTCCTTACTCTTGATTGAAAGGTGTGTTCGTTCAGGAAAAAACTCAACTCCTGCATATCCCATTGCACATAAAATCCTGCCCCAATTTGCATCATGACCTGCAATTGCAGTTTTAGTAAGGTTAGAACAGATTACAGATTTTGCTAACTTTCTTGCCTGTTCCTTACTTGATGCACCTTCCACAATAACTTCTAGTAAAGCTGTTGCACCTTCCCCATCTTCTGCAATTCTTTTCGCTAAAGTCAAATTTACTTCATGAAGTGCATCACAGAACAATTCCCATTCTTTTGTTCCATACTTAATTTTTTTATTTCCTGCCATTCCATTTGCCAAAAGTAATACTGTATCATTTGTAGAGGTGTCCCCATCCACAGAAATCATATTATAAGTTTCCTCTACGTCCATATGAAGTGCCTGTTGAAGTGCCTTTTTTGAAATACACGCATCTGTTGTAATAAAAGATAACATGGTACACATATTAGGATGAATCATCCCAGACCCTTTTGCCATTCCTCCTATGGTAATTACCTGACCATCTATCTCAAAAGTAACTGCAATTTCTTTCTCACAAGTATCTGTTGTCATAATTGCTCTTGCTGCTTCTTTTCCTGCCTCATATCCTTTTGCCTTTTTCTTTGCTAATATCTCAATTCCTTTCTTCAACTTTTCCATCGGCATTGGCATTCCAATTACACCTGTAGATCCTATTAAAATTTCTTCACGTTCTAAATTCAATGCATTTGCTACTGTCTGTGCTGTTTCTACACAGCATTGCATTCCCTCTTCGCCTGTACAAGCATTTGCAATTCCTGCATTGACCACGACTGCCTGACATTTTTTCTTGCCCTCTACAATTGCTTGATCCCATTTTACTGGTGCTGCCTTAATAATATTAGTAGTAAATGTACCTGCTATTTTACAAGGCTTCTCACTATAAATTAAAGCCAGATCCAACCGATTTTCATATTTAATCCCAGCGGCTACTGCTGCTGCTTCAAACCCTTTTGCTGCTGTGATTCCCCCTTGAATCTTTTTCATCCTACATTCCCCCCTGCTTTAATATCTGTATAATTTTCTGTATTTAGAACGAAATCATAATAGTTTAAATCCAAACGCTCTTTCCACCCAATGGTATTCCAAAACGTATTCCCTATCTCGTTCTCCGTAAAGGCAATAAGAGATACATTATTGATTTTTTCTTTCTTCAAAATCTCCATCGTCCAAATTACCATCTGTCTTCCTATTCCTCTTCTACGAAATTCTTTATCCACACAAACATGATAAAGACAGCCTCTTCGTCCATCATGCCCACATAAAATAGAGCCAACTACCTTTCCATCTATTTCCGCTACTACGCTCGTAGATGGATTCCTCTTTAAGAATCTTTCGATTCCCTCTCTTGAATCATCAATACTTCGTATCCGAAACCCATGAATTCTATTCCATAAATCATATACCTGCTCATAATCATCTAATGTCATTACTCGTATATTCATTCCATTCCCCCACTATGGATAAACTGGTACAAATTCCAAACCTGTAGACTCTTCTAAGCCAAATAATAAATTCATATTTTGTACTGCCTGACCAGCTGCTCCTTTTACTAAATTATCCATTGCTCCCATCATAATAATTCTATTTGTTCTTGTGTCAATGTGAAAACCTATATCCACAAAATTACTGCCTTCTACCCATTTTGTTTCTGGATATATTCCCTTTTCCAAAATACGTAAGAATTCTTCATTTCCGTAGTATGTATTGTAAATTTCTTTTATCTCTTCATACGTAACGCTCCTTTGTAAATTGGCATATTCTGTTACAAGAATTCCTCGATTCATTGGAACAAGATGTGGTGTAAAATTCAAGGTAAATTGTTTTCCATACGCATAGCCCAATTGTTCTTCTATTTCTGGTGTATGACGATGGGATCCTACTCCATATGCTTTTATATTCTCATTAACTTCGCAAAACAGATTCGATATTTTTGCTCCTCTTCCTGCACCAGATGTTCCAGATTTTGCATCAATTATTAAAGTATTTACATCAATAAGTCCTTCTTTTACCAAAGGATATGCTGTTAAAATGGAGCATGTAGTGTAACATCCAGGATTTGCAATTAATCTTGCTTTTTTTATTTTCTCCCGATTTACTTCACATAGACCATAAACTGCTTCTTGAATGAACTGTGGATTTGGGTGGACAATTCCATACCACTTTTCATAGACTGATACATCTTTTATACGAAAATCTGCACTTAAATCAATCACTTTTACCTTAGACAAAATTTCCTCATCCATGAGTGATGCACATAAACCTTGGGGAGTAGCTGTAAAAATCACATCCACTAGATTTGCCATTTCCTGTATATTATCCCCCTTACAGTCTGCATGAACAATATGGAAAAAGTTTCGATACACAGACGCATAAGACTGTTCTTTATAGCTTTGAGATCCATACCATACAAGCTCCACTTCTTTGTGCCCTGCTAAAATTCTAACTAACTCCTGTCCTGCATAACCAGTGGCACCAATGATTCCAACTTTTATCATTTCAACATCTCCTCCTTTGCATTTTAATGAATATTTATGCATTAAATTTACTTTTAACACAAAAATAAAAACCACTCTTGCATAAGTATACATCTTTTTTGTATTTTATGCAAGTGCGGTTTTTATTTTTTTACTTTCGGATTTGTCCATCTCCAAAAATGATATATTTTGTTGTTGTCAATGCCTCTAGCCCCATTGGACCTCTTGCATGCAGCTTCTGTGTACTAATCCCAATCTCAGCCCCAAAACCAAATTCAAACCCATCTGTGAATCTTGTGGATGCATTTACGTATACAGCTGCTGCATCAATTTCATCTTGAAATTTCAATGCATTCGCATAATCCTTTGTAATAATAGATTCTGAATGCCCTGTATTATAGCGATTAATATGAGTAATTGCCTCTTCGATAGAATCTACAACCTTAACAGAAATAATCAAATCTAAATATTCCATTCCCCAATCTTCTTCTGAGGCAGCAACAATCTCTTCACTTAATGCCATTGCTCGTTCATCACCTCGTATTTCTACTCCGTGATTTTTTAATCTATGCACAATTGCTGGAATTGCTTTCTCTGCAATTTTTTCGTGAATTACAAGAGATTCACATGCATTACATACTCCAAGTCTTTGAGTTTTTGCATTTTCTATAATATCCACTGCCATGAATAAATCTGCTGTTTCATCCACGAAAATATGACAATTGCCTGTTCCCGTCTCAATCACTGGCACTGTACTGTTTTCTAGCACTGTGGAAATTAGTCCACTTCCACCTCTAGGAATCAGCACATCAATATACTGATGTAACTTCATCATATCTGCTGCAACCTCACGGCTTGTGTCTTCTACCAATAAAATAGAATCTTGAGGAAGTTTTTCCTTTCTTAGTCCAGCTTTAATTGTCTGTACAATTGCCTTATTAGAATGAATTGCATCACTTCCGCCTCTTAATATGACAGCATTTCCTGTCTTGAAACATAGTCCAAATGCGTCTGCTGTTACATTTGGTCTAGACTCATAGATAATTCCTATCACCCCTAGAGGCACTCTTTTTTTCCCAACTCTAAGACCATTTGGACGAATCTTCATTTCACTTACTTCCCCAATAGGATCTGCCAAAGCTGCAACTTGTCTAAGCCCTTCTGCCATAGCCTCAATTCGCTCTTCTGTTAAACGCAAGCGATCTTGAAGTGCCAGACTCATCCCTCGAGCTTTTGCTTCTTCCATATCTTTCTCATTTTCCTGTATCAATTCCTGCTTTCGTAAACACAATTCCTCTGCTACAGAATAGAGTCCTTTATTCTTCTCATTGATTGAAAGCTTTCCAACCTTAAATGCAGCCTCTTTTGCCCTAGCTCCTAACATTTCCATATAATTTTCCATATTGACTCCTCCTATTCTTTTTTATGAAAAATCTGCCTGATGCTCCTTTGATAAAAACAATGTACCAATCCTCTTTCCTGCCATTACATCATTTATAGAATAAATATTTTCCCCATTTGCAATGACCATATCGGCTCCTGCTTCTGTTGCTATTTTAGCTGCTTTAATCTTTGTATACATTCCACCTGTGCCACAATTACTAGACGCACCCTTTGCCATATGCTCCAACTTTTTATCAATTTTCCCTACTGTATGAATAAAACGAGCATTTGGATTTTTCTTTGGATCATCTGTATACAATCCATCAATATCAGACATCAATATCAACAAATCTGCTTCTACCAATCTAGATACATATGCTGCCAATGTATCATTATCGCCAAAGTTTCCATATGCCAGCTCATCTACAGAAATGGCATCATTCTCATTGACAATAGGCACTACAT